>JAFGDF010000237.1 GCA_016932235.1 Deltaproteobacteria bacterium
AATAGCGCCATATGGTCTCAGGCCACGGTCTTTAGAGATAACGTTGAATTATATACCGACATTGTTAAACTTTATTTTCGTACTAAAATAACAAGGGAAAGGCCAAAATTTTTATTGATTACCTATCATCATATTGCCTAACCAAGATGACGAAACATCTTTTTCCCGGCCCCGCAGATAGGGCATTTCCAGTCTTCAGGCAGGTCCTCAAAACGGGTGCCTCTCGGTATTTTCCCCTTTTTATCACCTTTTTCAGGATTGTATATATAACCGCAACTAGCTGTCTGACACTGCCACATAAATATCCTCCATAAACATAAAAGTTATTCATCCCACCATCCTTTTCTGATATGGGCATCTCTCTCTGATTCGGCCATTTTTTTTAGTTTATAGGCGGAATCCCTGAGCACACCATAAAGTATTCCACAATTTCTGTCTTCCCTTACAAGGTCCCCTTCATCGGCAAGAACAAGCATATGTCTAACCAGATCCAGGGTTTTTTTAATGCATATATCGCAAGGTCTCATGATAAAACCTTTCTCAGGTCATTTATAACGCTTAACGGAGAGTTCGCTTGTTTCAGAGACATCCAATAAATATGCCAACGGATAAGTATTTCTTTTAATGATGGAAAACATAACAATATCAAATTGTTATGATTATACCGGCGTGATCGGACCTTTTTTTTGTTTAAACGAAACCTGAGACATATATGTCTTATGAGACATCAGGAAATGCTGAAAGAAACCTGTATAGCGTTGCCCTCCCGACACCTAGGAGCCTGGATGCTTTCACTTTATTGCCACCGCTCCTGATAAGCGCCTCTTTGACCTTTTGCCTGTTTAGTCTCCGGTTGGGACCTCTTGATGTGTATTCTCCCTGATGGTTTTTAATTTCATCAGGGAGGTTCAATGGCGTAATGCTTGTGCCTTTTGATTTGACCAGGGCGTAGTGGATTGCGCTCTGAAGTTCTCTTACATTACCGGGCCATGGGTAGCTGACCAAACAGGTCATCGTGTCTTTTGAGAGTCCGCCGCAGTCTATCCCGTCACTTGATGCCTTATTTAGAAAATAATCCACCAAGAGGTTGATATCACCTCTTCGCTTTCGGAGTGGCGGTATAAAAATGGGGATGACATTAAGGCGGTAGAAGAGGTCCTCCCGGAAATTCCCTTTTTCCACCTCACGTTTGAGATTCCTGTTCGTGGCGCTAATGATGCGTACATTAACTGAAACGGGTTTCTCATCTCCGACCCGTTCAAAGGTGCCTTCCTGTAGTACTCTGAGCAGCTTTGCCTGCACAACTTTAGACATATCCCCGATCTCGTCCAGGAAGAGTGTTCCTCTATCCGCGAGTTCGAACCGACCCCTTTTGTCACGTGCGGCTCCGGTGAATGCGCCTTTTACATGCCCAAAGAGCTCACTTTCCAACAGGCCTTCAGGCAGAGCCGCACAATTTACAGGGACGAACGGCTCATTTGATCTTATGCCCTCATCATGAATCGCCCGTGCAACGAGTTCTTTCCCTGTACCACTTTCACCTTGAATAAGGATCGGCACGTTAATATCCATGACTTCTCGAATGGTTTCAAAGAGTTCAATCATTTTAGGATCGTGACCGATAATGCCGGCAAAGCCGTGTTTGTTATTGAAACGCTCCCTGAGGAGATTTAATTCCGTGATATCTTCCAGCAATATGACCGCCATTTTACGGCCGTCATGATCAAATGGAGAGGCACTCACGAGGAACTTGAAAGTCTGGTATTTACCCTCTACCAGTAATCGGATTCTTGCGCTTACCCGGTGTATCAGTCTTCCGGAAAGCGCCTCCTGTGCCGTGATCCTGACGACACAATCCCGGCATTCTTCAGAAAATCCACAACCCTTTGGATCAGAGGAAGAATGTATGCATCTCATCGCTTCCCCGCTTCTCCTGTTGAGCGCATCAGTGCTTGATATGCCGAGACTCCTCTCCAGCACGTTGTTTATCGCATGGATTCTTCTGTTTTGATCTATTATTAAAAGGCCGCATGGTATTGCCTCGAAAAGACTTTTCAAAAATCCTTCCTGATGCAGTATTTCTATTATGGGTTTCATCCTTTTGCCTTATTTTATCCTGAGTCGATTCTTCACTAGGAGCAGTCTGTCGGACAAAGTCCGACAGGCACCCGAGGCTTAACTTATCATGTCATGAAGGAAATAAATAATGTCTCATAAAACAATTGTGTCTCATATTCAAGAAGATTTTCACTTTTATCGTTTTATGCGATTTTGAAAATAACTCTTTGAAATAAAAAGATAAATAATTTATTCTGACTGATGATGATCTTGGCATGAAATCTGTTAATAGCTTTTTCTCAGCAGTCTTTATTTGTTAGGTGCTGGTTTTTGAGCTTATTCAACTTATTTGAAAATAGATACAATTTTCTTAGCAAAGTCAAAGATGGAGAAAAAAACGGGGAAAATAGATTATGACATTAACTCGGTGAAAATCTAAAAAGCCGGTTGAATGAATAACTCGGGGGGCTTTTTGAAAAGTGAAATTAAAACAAGAACTTGAAAAAATCTACGGTTTCTATAATACAAGAAAGTGGGTACATCCTGACCCGTTGGAATTTCTGTATCTCTATCCTGATCCGAGGGATATGGAGATTGTTGGACTTATTGCGTCTTCCCTTGCTTACGGAAGGGTTGCTCAGATCCTGAAGAGTGTGTCATCGGTTCTTTCTCACATGGGGGAATCCCCATCAGAATATTTAAAGAAAATACATAAAAGATCTCTTTATGCCGCATTAGGAGGATTTAAACATCGATTCACGAATTCCGAAAATATCGTATCCATGCTTTTGGGGATAAAAAATGTGATTAAGAAATACGGTTCTCTTCACTCTTGTTTCATGGAGGGGATGAAGGCGAATGATGTTACAATAATTCCGGCGCTTTCATTCCTGGTAAAGGAACTCAGGTTATCAGCGGAATCCTGCCCGGGTTGTCTTCTGCCTTTCCCCGGAAATGGAAGCGCGTGTAAAAAATTGAATCTTTTTCTTCGCTGGATGGTAAGGAAGGACGAGGTTGATCCAGGGTGCTGGGAGGGCATAAGCCCATCGATGCTGATCGTACCACTTGACACACATATGCACCGAGTTTCTTTGAAGCTTGGTTTGACAGAAAGAAAAAGCGGGGACATTCGCACCGCGCTGGAGATTACTGAAGGGTTTAAAAAGATTGCTCCGGAGGACCCTGTGAAATACGATTTTGCTCTGACCAGGCCCGGGATAAGAAAAGATAGGATGTGAACCCTTTACCTATTTGAGGAAGGTGGGAAAGATGGAAATTAGCGAGGAACTGCGAGAGAAGTTGCTCATTCATCAGAAGAATGAGATCACGGAGTATCACATTTACGGCAAAATGACCGAAAGAGTCAGGGAACATAAGAACCGGCGCGTACTTCAGAATATCGCACATGATGAACTCAGGCATTATCATGTTTGGAGAGGTTATACCGGAGAGGATGTTCCTCCTGACCGGTGGAAAATCTGGAAATACTACTGGATCAGCCGGATCTTTGGCTTGACCTTTGGAATAAAACTGATGGAGCGCGGGGAGGAAAATGCCCAGGGTAATTACGATCAACTGAGCGAGGAGATTGCCGAGGCAGAAATCCTCATGCTTGAGGAAAATCAACATGAAGCTGCGCTGATTCAGATGCTTGATGAAGAAAGACTAATGTATGTCGGTTCAGTGGTATTGGGGTTGAGTGACGCGCTGGTTGAACTGACCGGCGCACTGGCAGGTATGACCCTGGCACTCCAGGATACCAAGCTGATCGCGCTGACCGGTTCAATTACCGGGATCGCCGCTGCGTTGTCGATGGGGGCATCCGAATATCTGTCCACGAAGGCGGAGGACACTGTCAAAAATCCTTTGAGGGCGTCGATTTACACCAGCGGGACTTATCTCATAACTGTTTTCTTTCTCATCCTGCCTTATATGGTTCTGAGCAACTACTATCTGTGCCTTGGATGCATATAGCCATCCTGATAATCTCCATTTTCAACTACTATATTTCAGTGACCAAGGATGAACCTTTCAGGAGGCGATTTTTTGAGATGACGGGGCTCAGCCTGGGTGTCGCGGCGGTCAGTTTCCTCATCGGTTTCATGATACGCACTTTCCTGGGTATTGATATTTGAATCATAAAATCCTGACCTAAAAGCAGGAGTTAAATAAAAAGTTTATGCCCCGCTTTTCTAATCCAGCCAGATACATATTTATATGAGATGACCTAAGACCTTTTCCTCCTGTTTACAGATGCATCGAGCGCGGAGATGGAGCAGTTGAAATGGTTGACTGTTTATATTTTATCATATACGTGTAAGGCATATGTATATATTATCATACTTTCAAAATGACGCAATTTTAAAACCCCTTCCTTAAAAATTCCAGACATTACCAATGATATCAATAGGTAAGGTTTATTTGTCAATTCTCCAAGATTGCCGGTATAGTTCTTGCTTAAGTAATCCATAAACTGTCTGTAAAATGTGGCATGGATCTCCCCCCCACTTTCTCTGAGTGGAGGATTGTTATCCGCGCATTTACAGGACACAAAATTTCAACATTATTTTATCAGGAATAAATGAATAAGCTATGAAAACGGAGGATTTAAAAAAATTATGGTTGTTTTCCGAACTTCCAGTCCGTGAAATGGAACACATTTTTGAGATTTCAAAGAAACGACATTATCCCCGCGGCAGTATAGTCATCTATCAAGGTGATAAGGCGGAGTTCCTATACCTGATATTGAAAGGCCGTATAAAAGTGACCCTTTGCCATCCAAACGGAAAAGAAGTAATTCTCAATACACTGAAGGAAGGTGATTATTTTGGAGAGGTGTCGGTCTTTGATCAACAGCCCCATTCTGCCACAATCATGACCGAAACGGATAGCGAATTTTTGGCGATCTCTCGAGAGACCTTTAAAGAGATGATAATGAAATATCCCGAAATCAGCCTGAAGATGCTGAAGGAGATGAGCATGCGGCTGAGAGCGGCTAATGAACTGATCGGCAGCCTTACACATTTAGACGTTAAAAAGAGAGTGGCAAAGACACTCTTGAATCTTTCCAGAAGTATTGGTGAAAAGGGCAGTGATGCCAGTATCCAGATCCCCCGACCGACATTATATGACATTGCCTCAATGTCGGGAACCTCACGCGAGACCGTATCCAGGATTTTAAGCATGCTTGCAAAGGAAGGTCTCTTGATACTCACCAAAGAGGACATAATAATTTGTCATCAAAACAAGATTGTCCACATGGCGGAGGATACAGATTGATATAGATCACATAGAAATGTTAACCGCCGTCATTTACACTAATAATCCTGTCCAGTAAAATCTATAAAATGCCAGTAGAATAATCGCGCAAGTGTTATGTCTGACTTTATGCGAACAGTCTCATAATATTCTCTAACCTTTGAGATGGTTTACCTGCCTGACTGATTAAACCATCCAAGCCAAGGAGGCCAGCCATGAGTCTCGCAAGACAGATAAAAAGAATGAGAAAGAAGCTTGAGTGGATCAGCGCCAGGAAAAGACACCGCAAGGCAATGCTTGAAGCACTCGAGCCTCGCCTGCTCCTATCCGCGGACCTGTCGTTTACCATGAGCGGATCGGCGAATGATATCAAGATATTGCTGGATAATGCCGACGGCACGGACAGGCTCCTGCTCGTTGACAATACAGACGATTTCATACTGCATACTCAGCTCCTTTCCGAAACCAGCAATGTGGAAATCTTTGGTTCCGAGTTTGACGATGATCTCACCATTGATATGGGTTCCAGTCGTTTACTGGAAGACCTTTCCATCCTGTTTACCGACGCCTCAGGTGCAGACAGCGACCTTCTGAAGATCCTGGGTGGTGACAGGACCTGGGATATCATCGGTACCGACACGGGCAGTTCAGGCTTGATCGATTTCACCGGCATAGAAAACCTGGCCGGCGGCCCGGACAACCAGGATACCTTTGTGTTCCATGAAGGGGGCAGCCTGAGTGGAGCGCTTGAGGGCGGTTTCGCGGGATTTGACAGCCTTGTCATGGAGGGCGGAAACTATGACATGATTGAATTTACGCCTGCCAGCCCCGATTCCGGAACGGTCAATCTTGACGGCAATATCATAACCTATACCGGCCTTGAACCTGTCTTGACCAATGCGGGTACTTCCACCGATGTCGTCTTCAACATGACAGGCGGTGATGACAGTGCCTCCCTAAGCTCTCCGACGGCAGGCACTTTACAGATCAGCGGCGCTTCTTTTGAGACAACGACATTTAGTATTCCCACCGGTTCCGTTACTATAAATGGACAGGATGGCAATGATAGCGTCACTGTGACGAGCAGTCTCGACATGCCCACCACCGACCTGATGATCAACGCGGAAAGTATCAAGATCAATTCAGGCATGACCGTTATGGCCGGTGACATAACTTTTAACGCATCGGCAACCGACGCCGGTCTTTTGAGTGGCTGGGTAAATACCCTTTATGAGCTTTCTTTTGCAGACGATGTCGTGCTGGCCGATGCCGACGCAAGAATTGATCTGACAGGGGCTACCCTCAATGGTAACAACATTACCCTCAATGCCACATCCAACCTTGATATTGATACTGATGGATTTCCCATAAGCAGTGTATCACTAGCGGTGATCTACGCCGAGTCGGATGCAGATGTCATTCTCCATAATACTAATGTCACAGCAGACGGTAACCTCGCGATCTCCGCCACCTCCAAGGTGACAGCAAGAGCTGTCCTTGCAGCCCATTCATCGAGCACAGACAGTTCCTTCGATGCTGCAGTTGCAATTTCATACATTGACAGTTCCGCAAGCGTTTACGTTTCCGGGACAAGCAATCTGACAGTCAGCGAAGCGGTAACGTTTTCGGCCGAGAACACTGTGACCTCTGTTTCTCTGGCTGACGGATCGACGACCGGCACTGCGGGTGCAGCCCTGGCCATGAACATTGTCAAAGGCACCACCAAGGCCTATATTGCCGGCACGGCATCTATCGACGACAGCGCCGATGCGGATGAGGCGGAATCCATTGCCATCACGGCCACCTCCGTGACGACAGCCGCTACCACGGCAAAATCAGCACCCGGCGGGGCGACAAGCGGGTCAGCGACAGATAGAGATTCTCAGAAACAATTGACCCGCGCGAATGCAAGTACTGGTGAACATAATGTCAACGTTGCGGCTGCAGTGGCCATTACTGATATTGTGAGCAATACCCAGGCCTATATCAAATCCGGCGGCGTAATTGTATCTGATAACGATATCGACATCACCGCTTCCTCTGCCAACAGGGGCAGAGCTACAGCTGACGGCATATCAACGAACAGCTCCACGGGTATCGGCGTGGGGGTCGCACTCAACTTCGCAGATGTGGATACTAAAGTATACATCGGAGGCGCGGCCGATCTTACGGCAAGTACGATTACCGGCGAAGCGACTATAGACGGAAGGGAATGGGGGTTTAATCCAACGGCCCCGGACAGCGCCGTTAATCTCATTGATAACAGCATCGACCTGGGCGTGGCACATGGGTTCAAGACCGGCGATGCAGTGATTTACAGCAAGGGCGGCGAAACCGAGAACGCCATCGGAAACCTGACCGATGGCGAGACCTACTACATTATCGTGGATGAAACCACGCCCAATCTGGTGAAGCTTGCGACCTCAGCGGAAAACGCTGAGAAGGGCACTGCTATCGACCTGACAGCCGGGGCTACGGGAGATGCTCACAAACTTTCCGAAAAGAGCAGCACCTTTGTTGCCGAGGCGACATCAGGTGCCGGTGCCTCCAGCGTTGGTGTTGCCGGATCCCTGGCTTTGAACGTGGTGACAACCGATGCTGATGCTTACATTGAATCAGGGGCAATCGTGAATGTCAACGGGGCTTCTCTCGATCTAAGCGCATCTTCAAAGACACAGATCACAGGCAAGGCCATGCCAAAGGAAGGGGCGTCGGGTGAGAGCGTAGGCATCGGAGCCTCAGTCGCTCTGAACATCGGGGACAACAATACGAGGGCTGAAATCCGGGATCTGGCAACCGTGATAGGAGCGGATGATATCAACCTGTCCGCCGAAGGCAGCCACAAGATGACCACACAGGCCAAGGGCGGGGCGGAAGGAGGTATTGCGATCACGCCAGTTGTTGCCATCTCACTTGCGAATAACGACACCATCGCACAACTTGGAACTGCCCCAGACTTGGACTTTGACGGGGTCTCTGATACTCTGGTTCTGACAGGTGAACTGGATGTGACTGCCGACCACAGCAGCACGGTATCAACAAAGGCTGCTGGAGACGCCACGTCAACCGGTTCGGCGGCCGTGGGCGCCTCCCTCGCCCTGAGCATGGTGGTCGACCAGGCGCTTGCCACAACTGCCCGGTCAATCTCCGCTGAAGGAAATATCAATTTCCAGGCGGATTCCTCCGGCTCGAGCAAGTCGGACGCAAAGGCCAGCGCCAAGGGGGGGAAGAAGAAAACAGACAGACAAACAGCTTCAAGCACTCCGGGTTCAAAAGAACCCGAAAACGTCGACCAGGAGACCGGAAACCAGAGGACTTTTGCCGATAACACCGCCACGAGCAAGGGGGCATCGACGAGCGGCAGCACAAGCACGCCGTCATCCAGTTCCTCTGACGGTCCGGTCACGGTGGCTGCGGCTATAAGTGTTAACATGGCCGAATCCACGTCCAGAGCCTTGATCCCTGATTCTGTGACTATTAATGCAGGTGGGGCCCTTACCCTGAGCACAACCAACAATACCGATGCCATTGCACTGGCGGACGGCAGCGCCACAAAAGGAGACATCGGTATTGGAGCGGCAGTGGCTGTCAATTCCGCAGATGTGGTGAACGAAGCATATATCGGGGGGGCTACGGTTAATGCTGAAGGGGTCAGCGTACAGGTCACGGAAGACGATCAGGAGTGGACATTCAGTCCGGCCACTGCCGTAGATGACTATAGACGGGACTGGTCTTTCGATCCGTCCAGCGCGGTCAGCGCAAGCAATGAAACCATCACGATTGGCGGCAGTCACGGGCTAAATACGGGAGACGTGGTTGAGTACAAGAAGGGCGCGGAGGGTAATAAAGGCATCGGAGGATTGACTGACGGTGGCATTTACTACGTTATCCTTGAAGGGACAGACAAGGTAAAGCTAGCAAAATCGGCTGCCGATGCACAGATGGGAACAGCTATCGATCTAAACCTGACGGATACATCGGGTAGCGGACACAAATTGGTCCACTTTCACGATACTATAAATATCGGTGCGGACCACGGCCTTAAGACAGGTGACCTTATTGTTTACGACAGCAGCGGAGGAAACAGCATCGGCGGGTTGAAGAACGGTGAGGTTTACTATGTCATTGCTGACGAAAGCACACCGGACAAGGTGAAACTGGCCGCATCCGTGACAGACGCAGCGGCAGGGAAGGCCATTGACCTCGACAAGTCAGAGGCCACGGGGACCGGACACGAGCTAATCAAGAGAAGCACCTTTATGGCAGCGGCAACAGCGGGTGCAGGCGCCAAGGATGTGAGTGTAGCCGGGGCGCTGGGCCTGAATATCGTTAATAAGCGTGGCGAGGCACTGATCAAATCCGGCGCTACGGTGAGTGCAGACGGGACGGATGCGGACGGAACCGGTAGTGATGTTACGGTGACAGCCGAGAACAGATCTATCAATGCAGCCGCTGCAAATTCCAAGGTTCCGGGCAAGGCGGACGTGGGCGTGGGCGCATCGGTGGCTTTGAACATATTTGATGACACCATCAC
>JAFGDF010000238.1 GCA_016932235.1 Deltaproteobacteria bacterium
TCCTCTCAAACGCCTCAGGATAATCCCTTCTCCATCCCGCCATCTCCTCTTCCGTCACCTTCTCCACCTCAACCAGAAATCCGCTCACCACCATACCCGTCGCGTTCTTCGACGTAATATTGTGCGGCGTTATGGTGTTGATCGCGCCCCCCCGGTCAAGCTCGCCCGGAATGATAGGATCCCACCTGGAACCGTGGTCCATGTAGGCAACTTGAGGCATCAGACGCTCCGTCACATACGCGCCCCCCAGAACCGTTCCCCTCTCATTATACACCTTAACAATGTCTCCGTGCCTGATACCCCTCGAGGCCGCCTCAGAAGGATTGAGCCACACCGGCTCATACAGGTAACCGTCCTCCCCTTTTATCTTCATGGTGGATATCTCCCTCGTCCAGGTAATATCGTCCCCCTGGGCGTGCATACGCCACCTCGGATGATTGGACATGCAGATCAGCGGATACTTCATTGTCCTCTCGCTGCTCAGACGCTCGTCATGGCTCTCCCCCTTCTCAACCCAATGGGCCACCGGCGGCCTCTCAGGATCGTCAGGAAAATGCTTCTCCAGGGCCGATGATGTATACTCCAGAAGTCCCGTGGGCGTCGTCAAAGGATTATTCTCCGGATCCTCATAAAACTTCCGGAGTCCCGGCGGGACATCCTTCGCGTCGGGATCGCAGGGGATTACATAGTACTGCTTCTTCTGAAGCTCCTCCCAGGATATCATCCCTTCCAGACCGGAGGCCTCGAAACAGAGCTTCTGCTTTTCCTCGTGGGTCTTACCCTTTGTGTATTCCTCCTCTAATCCAAGCTTCTTAGCAATCTTTACCACTATATCGAAGTCACTGAGCGACTCGCCCACAGGATCAATGCAGTAATCCTCAAGAAATATGGAGACAAAGACCCCGCTGCCCAGATCATAACCAAAATCTATCATCTCAAACCTTGTACTGCCCGGGAGAATAATGTCCGCCATCAGACAGTCGTTTTCCAGCCATGGATGTTGCGCCAGGATACATTCGATGGAAGGGCTCTGCAATGCCTGGATAAAGCTGTTGGAATCATTCCAACAGGTGATCCAGCAGGGAGAGTCGGTCCAGATCATATGAACCTCGGAGCATCCCTCTGCCGGATAAGTATATTTATTAAACTGCTCCTCAGCCGGCTCCAAAAACCTGCGAATGCCCCACCAGCTTATGGGCGGATT
This sequence comes from Deltaproteobacteria bacterium, assembly GCA_016932235.1. The sequence continues at coordinate 1,205 of JAFGDF010000238.1, forward strand.
GAGGATGGCTTCGTGGATCAGGCACTTTGGGATGGCCTGTTTGGGAGGATTTTCCATGAGTTCCGTCAATTCCAGCATCTCCTGATGCTTGCCGGAGTAAGGAACCGGAACCAATTCATGGCGGTCCATGGAGCCCGCGGGACGTACCTGCTCTGTAAATAGTGCAAGTTTGGGCATGATCTTCCCTTTATAGGGGATAGGGAAATACTCCCTCCATATAAACCATTCTATCATCTTTGCCTGATGTACACCAGGCTTGCCAAGACCCCTCATCCCCAAAAGCATGGCCTCCAGGCGGGCAGGCTCCGAAGAGTACGGCCCCCTGATCGCGGGACCGCCGTTACCGTGAATCATGCTCGTCGTCCTGTTCGCCCAGTCCCTGGCAAGAGCCTTGATGGTGTAGTCAGGTACACCGCATTTCTCCGAGGCCCATGCAGGAGTCTTGGGAATACCGTCCTCTTTCCCCAGCACGTAATCCTCAAACTTGTCAAACCCGTAGGAATGTGTGGCAATGTACTCCTTGTCGTAGGTCCCCTCGGTGATCCAGGTATAGGCAATGGCCAGGTACAGCGCCGCGTCCGTGTTGGGCAGGATGGGAATCCACTTGTCCGCGTGAACCGCGGCCCCGTAGTTCAGGTCCGGGCAGATATAGACGGACTTGAGGCCGATCTCCGTCAGCCAGTAGCACAGGCGGCTTGACATCATGCCCTGGATAGGATGAGGAGTCGTCTCGGGGTCGCAGCCCCAGAACAGGAGCAGCTCCCCGTGTTCGGCTATGTCAGGGTACAGGTTGGCGGCCGGCATCATCTCGCCCACAGGCTCACAGCCCCAGACATGTTTGGCGCCCCAGTTCTGACCTTCCCAGCTGTCCAGGTTCCGCATCTGGATTGTATAGCCGCCCAGGAGGGAGAGGAGTCTGTTGGCACATCCATGGCTGGGACTGAGGTGTTTAGTCTCCCCGTGCATGTCTGCCTGGGAAAGGACCGCTTCCGGACCGTAGGTCTTGCCCACACGCTTAAGCTCGGATGCCACTAACTCCGCAGCTTCGTCCCATGAGATGCGCACATAACCGCTCTTGCCCCTGTTTTGTGTGTTCCTGTCGCCGTTCGGATCCCAGTCAACGCGTTTCAACGGATATCGAACGCGGTTCTTGGAATAAACGCGCTTCTTATATGTAAGACCTATGGGACCGACTATCCCACGCATCGGAGGCTCAAAAGTATTTCCCCTTGCCTCTATTTTCCAGGCATTGAAATCCTTCTTGTCGTAATTCATCTCATAGCCCAAAGGTCTGATCCTCGTGATCCTGCCGTCCTTTACATCCACAAGGGTAGGAACACCTGAATCAGATGGACCTATTAGACCTGATCCTCTGATAACCTGTTTATCCAGCCCTATGCGGATTTTCTTTTTCTCAGTGCCCATTAACACGAACCCTCCTTTTTCCCAAATATTGGAAATGGCGCATTAAAATTGCGCTAAAAATGATCTTTGAAAACCTGCTAATGAAAATATGTTCATAAAAAGTCACTAAGTTTTCATTACGGTTTTTGGTATTATCAATCTAGTTGTGTAATTTTTTCAATCAATCCTTTAAAGAAAAGCCGGTTCTTTCGTATTTTTCTTATAGGGCTTGATCTCCATTAATTTCCGTCTTAAGCCTTATAAAAACAATAATCATGTAATAAGTATTTTCTCCTAAAGAGTTGGAAATTGAGCCACTATCGGCGTCCGGAAATAACCCGCCCGTCATCTGCTTTTTATAATTAAAATAAGCACTTCATTTTTCAAGACGTGAATTATTGTTTAATTCATATTTGTCATTTTATTGGATAATTATTGCACAACGATTCATAATTTAAGGTCTTACTTTCTATATCAATGCTTTTAAATTTCATCCACCCAATATTTTGGTAACACTGGTGGAAGGTTACGGATAACCCTTCCCTCCTTTAAAAGCAGGATCGTCGATGGCTTTTTTACATTATACCTTAGGGCCATTCTTTTCTTTCTCGACATGTCAATCTTTACAAGACTTACTCTGCCCCCTGTTTCAGCCACGGCCTGCTCTACACTGGATATCGCCGCTACGCTTTCCTCGTCAACCGGATCCCAGAAAGCAAGCGCCACCGGTTTATCCGCATTTAACACTTTCTCTCTAAAGCCCTCTTCTTCTGCTAAATAACTTTCCGCAGCCACAACCGCTACGGCGCCATCCCCAACTGCTGTTGCCACTTGCCGTAGGTATTTCACTCTTACATCTCCAGCGGCATATACCCCCTCAGCAGATGTCTCCATCATATCGTTGGTGATAATATACCCTCTCTCATCAAGGTTTACCTTCCCTCTTAAAAATTCGGTCTTGGGCACCATACCCACATATATAAAAACACCTTCGACCTTGATTTCAGAAAGATTTCCTGTCCTTAGATTTTTTATTACAACTGCTTCGACCTCATCCTTGCCTTTAATTTCAGCAAGGACTGAGTTCCATATAAATTCAAGCTTCTCGTTTTTAAATGCTTTTTCAGCACTGACCCTGTTACAGTCCACTACTCCTTCATCATGAATTACAATTATAAAAACCTTACTGGCAAATTTTGTGATAAAAACAGCCTCCTCTATTGCAGCGTCACCATTACCTACTACTGCCACGTTAAGACCTTCGAAAAATTCGGCGTCGCAGGTGGCGCAGTAAGAGACCCCACAGCCTATAAATTGCCTTTCCCCAGGAATATTCAGCATACGCGGTTCGGACCCCGGTGCAAGGACTATCACCCTGGCTTTGTAAAGATTGCCTTTCTTGGTCTTTATTACCTTTATTTCCCCTTCTAACTCAGCATCTACAATTTCTTCTTTTATTATCTCAGCCCCAAACTCTTTGGCCTGGGCAGCCATATTTTTCACGAGCTCCGGTCCAGCGATTCCCTCTGGAAACCCTGGGTAATTTACTATTTCCCTGGTTGTAAAGGCCATCCCCCCTACAGCACCTTTCTCTAATATTACAGTCTTCAGCTTGGACCTGGACCCATAAATTCCAGCTGTCAGTCCCGCAGGCCCTCCACCTATAATTAAAAGATCATGCATGGATAATTCCTGATTTTATAAATGCTCGTTAGTTTGGGAAATGCTTTAAGGAAATACCATCTCTTTAAAGCATTTCGGCAATTTTTTCTTGGATTTGATCTTCCTCTACTTTACCGGCTAATTTTCCTTTAAAACTCCCATCCTTGAAAAACATGATGGATGGAACACCTCTCAGGGGAAATCTGTTATATAAATCCTTTTCTTTTTCCACATCTACGGAATAAAATCCGAAATTACCAGCATATTTCTCGGCTATCTCTTCAAGTAATGGCACAACTTCCATGCAGACATGGCAGTCCTCCCTCGTAAATGCAACAAGACAATTTTCACAATTATCATAAATGACTTTCTCAAAAGATAGCGGGTTTAATTTTATTAACTTCATATTAGTTCCTTATAAAATGTATTAGTGGTTTATTATAGAGAGTAGATCCAGATATGGAATGGAAACTTATCTTCTAGTCCATTTCCGGGAATTTCTAGAGACATATTCAAAACAATGCCCCAATTATTCTATTACTGCATAGTCATTGCCTAATTTGACCATTGCCATCCTTACGCTATTGTGATGTTTAAGCCTCAATCAAACGCAAAGATAGCAATGGATTATTATAATTCACTATCATCCAATAGTTGATGAAGGATACCTCCTTCGCAGTGGGCCGGAGGCCTAACACCAGATAAATAAGCAATAGTAGGAGCAATATCCACTTCACGGATTACGCGCTCTACATGTGTCCCATTTTTAAATCTTTTACCTGCGGCCATGAATGCGGGAGAGAGAGAGGTATCAGCATACCCAAAGCATGTAGACAAACCGTCACCATGACCTTTTACAAATCCATCCTCAATAAAGAAGATGATATCTCCTGTTTCAGATCCACTTAATCCTACTAGAACTGCGTCCTTATTGCGCATTGCCATTGATACGACTCGTTTGCCGGTTCTGGGATCCCTGTAACTGTATAAGTCGTCTATGATCTTCCTTTCCAATTCCTCCTTGTCTTTTGGATCAACAATGCCTGTTTTGTTCCTCCCTTTTAGGTTAATCCAGATAAAGTTTCCCCGAGGGTTAATAGCCCTAGTGTTCTCCCAGTCAATCTCCCTAATTTTTCTTCCATCTTTATCTTTCTTTAGTACCGTGTAACCTAATTCCTCCATAACCGGTATCATTACACCAGTGGGATCAGCAAGCAGGGCTGTTTCTTCTTCCTCTCTCACAACCAAAGCATGATCAGAAAGTATCATGATGGACCAACCTTCGTCCAAAAGATGTAAAAACCTTCCTATGTATCTGTCTGTATCTATGTAAAGGTTTTCCACGAACTGTTGCCAAATCTTTTCATCATTTCCCCATTTTTCCCTGTTTTTGCAAAACTCGGTAAAGTAATGCATCTGCATATCAACATTGTGAACGTGCGAAAATATTACCTCATACTCTTGATTCTCAATCAAGTAGTTAAGAGCATCAGCTTGCCATTTTATATAGTTGCGCCAGCTTGGCTGGCGTAGTTTTTCGATGATAAGAGGGTCATACCCTCCATGATTCAAACAAGGGATATGACCTATCTTATTAATCACATCCTGATATAGCGATTTCGGTCGCCATAACGTATCGTTTTCTATATCCAGGGCATCGGACATCCATACTCTGATTTCTGACCCGTCAGGCGCCATATCTAATATTTTGAATGCTCTCCGACATATGACGCTCTCTTCTTCTACGGTTACTTGCTCAAAAACAATGGGTGAAAACTCGTCAGTATTTTGGACGACTACATAAGGTTCTGCATCCTTCTTCGATCTGTAAATTGCAATTCTGTCGTACGCATTATCCTCGTTCTTTAAAATTAATGCAGGTCTTCTGTCTAAACCATTGGAACTAATGATTGTGAACTCCCTCGAACCTTCTGGTGCATTATTCCATCCTGACGGATCTTTTATTGGTGAATTAACAAGATCAAAAGCGATCTTGAGAACAGCTTCGTCCGCATTCTCTTCAATAGAAAGAATCAAATTGACAATGCTTTTTTGACTATCAGTAACACCGGCAGCAAATAATCTTTCATCATCGAGTTTAAGATCGGTAATTATACAACCAGCTCCTATGGTGTGGGATGCCTTCGGTTTATAGGAAACTGATTCAATTTTAGTTGAGGCATATATAATCTTCTCCCCGTCTTTTTGTGCGACACTTGAATTGATCATCTCTGGGTTGGTTCCATCAACCACATGCAGGTTGGGATTGTCCGAAGTGGGAGGCCATGAACTACCGGGCCAATGCCAGACAAGGGTTTTTTTACCCTCAGCTGCCAAAACATCCCATAGTTGCTCTGCTTTACAGTATCTTGAATCCAGATTATAGAATATGGTATCTAGGTCTTCATGAGATTGTCTGAAAAAGTCAGTTATTCCATGCGTCTCAGGATAGGCTCCCGTGGAAAGAGTTGTCCATGATGGCGGCGTTATTGTCGGCAGCACACCAAGCATTACCAGATCTTTCCTGGCTACCCCTCTTTCAAGGAACTTTGCTACATTAGGTAGTTTACCTGCATCTAGATATTTTCTTGTCAATCGGGGATCCATACCATCTATGCCGAGAACTAGAATTTTACTGTTTAACTGTTGTTTCTTCATGAACTTTTCTCCTTTTTATTCTTCGATTGGTAATTAAATATAGTATCATTTTCCTTTGGCTAAATAGTTTATTTGTGACCCTTTCTTTACGCCTAGGAAACCTTCAGCTCGCTTAAGAATAACCTTAATTGCTGCAAAAGTTCAGTTGCAATCTCTGGATACTTTTTAACAACATTATTGAGCTGGAATGGATCTTCTTTGCGATTATAAAGCTCATCTTCTTCAGGCATGACAAAAGAAGAACCCGGTGTGCAGGTCCATTGCTCTTCGCTATTTAGAGTATATGCTTCTTTTGTACGGTCGGCTGCGCTTTTCTTATCCTTAAGGTCATGCATATCCAAATTGGATCCTTTTCCACCGGCTTTAACAATATCGCTAGAACTGTCAGCCATATTTTTCATTGCATCAATAATCCAGGCCTTGTCACCTTTGCCTTCACACATCCAGTGAATTAAATACCAGTCTTCAGTGATAAATGCCACGCCACCTTGATAATAACCTGAAACTGCAAAGTCATGTAATTTATCCACTTCACCCCTGACAAGAGGCAATAGGGATTTCCCTGTCATATCAGGATGCACGCCAATGCCCAGCCAGTCACACACTGTAGGTGCAATATCACATGACTGTGTAAATGTTTTAATGCGCGTTCCGGAGGGCAATCCTGGTGCACGCAGAATCATTGGAGCATGAGTTAACTCCTCATAAGGCCAGGGACGACATTTGCGCATTATACCATGGCCATGTTCCCCATTGCCCATGGGTGAACCGTGATCGGAGACCAACATAAACAAAGTGTTTTCTTCTAGACCCATAAGGCGAACTGCATCCATGAGTACGCCTAGATAAGTGTCGCAAAGAGAGACCATTTCAGCGTAAAGCATGCGGATATGATGCAATTCCGGTTCCGTATACAATTTATCCACTTCACCAAGGAAGGGAAGGATTTCAGCTACACCTTTATAGTCAGGGTCATAGGGGCATGGTTGATTCATGTAAACAGAGGGTGGATTCCACGGCTCATGAGGATCAAAACTGTCTATCCAAAGGAAAAATTGCTTATTGCGATCTACCTTCTCCAGATACTCAATAGCCTTTCCTACTGTGCGTGCGACATAGTGGTCTTCAGGTCCCTTCCAATACTGCATTTGGGCAAGATACCCCTTTATTTCGTCGAGACTATAATCTACAATTTTATCACCCAGGGCTTTTCGGGCTTTTGCAATGGATTCTTTGCCGAAGTAATCCTCGGGGCGGACGTGATATAGGGGATCATCTTCGTAGAAGTAATTGTCCAGTTCGTGGCCATGCGTGAACCACACCTTATCGAAACCGCGAGTGTAGCCGAATTTGGGCAAGCGGAACATGGGGCAGTCAAAAATTAGCGCACTATCAATGGGACGACCCCAGCAGAGATCGGCAATCGTTGTGTCTTCCATATCCAAAGGGGACCACCCTTTTGAATGCACATGATAACGTCCTGTAAACATGGAACGACGGCAAGGCACTGTTGGCAAGCCTTCGATATAGTTATTTTCAAAAAGAATACCTTCGCGTGCCAATCGGTCCATATTGGGGGTTTTTATCCAGTCATTACCATAGCATCCAATATAATTGAACTGAAGGGTGTCGAACATAATTACAATAACGTTTTTAACCATAATATTCTCCTTTATTTGGAATACAGCGATATTAAATAGTATTCCGCAGTTTGCAGTAATAATTAATTTTTATCACTTATACTAGAATTCCTGGAAGCCATAGAGCAAGCTGAGGAAAAAGAATAACGAGTATAACACACAGAATCATGCCTAGGAAAAACGGCAGTACTCCTTTGAAGATCTCGAAAATTCCGATATCAGGAGCCAGACTGGACATGGTGAACACATTGAGTCCTATTGGAGGAGTAATCAACCCCATTTCCATCACAATAACCGTGATTACACCAAACCAGATCCCATCAAAGCCCAAAGACTGAATTGTGGGGTAAATAGAAGGAAGCGTTAGAAGCATCATAGGAATGATATTCATGACACAACCCATAAAAATATAAATAAAGATAACTATCACTAGAATGATATAGCGATTCATCTCCAGACCAACCACAAACTCAGCAAGCAGCGCAGGCAGACGGGATCTGGCAAGAAAAACCCCGAATATGAAAACACCGATCATAATCATAAAAATCTTGCCGGCCATGAGCGAAGTGTTAAAAAAGGCGCGGAATACTCCATTCACGTCAATTTGTCGACGGCATAGAGCGTAAAAAAGTGCACATGCTGCGCCTACTGCACCTCCTTCACCAGGCGAGAAAAACCCATACATAATGCCCCCTACAACAATCATAAAGAGTATAATGACAGGGATAAGTCCTAGCAAGGACCGCATTTTTTCTTGTATGGTAAATTTCTCAGAAACTGGTGCAAGTGATGGATTTCTTTTTACCTGATATATGATGATCCCGAAAAAGATTATGGCAAGCACAATACCTGGCACGATGCCAGCAACAAACAGTCTTCCAATGGATTCCTCTGTCATGATGGAGTAAAATATAAACCCCATGCTCGGCGGAATAAGAATGCCTAGAGTTCCCCCTGAAGCAAGTGCACCTGCTGCAAGACGTTGAGAGTAATTTTTTTCCCGCATTTGCGGCAGAGATACAGTACTCATAGCAACCACAGTAGAAAGTGAGTCACCGCATATAGCGCCAAAACACGCACAGCCACCCACGCTTGCTACAGCAAGTCCGCCGGGCAAACGCCCAAGCCATTTATTAGCACAATCAAACATATCATTACTAATGGTAGAAACAGAGGTGATTTCGCCCATTATCATGAACATGGGAATGGCAATAAGAACTAGACTACTCTGTTCACGGTACGGCACATCAGCAATAAGTGACCACGCAGCAATCGGATTGGGCATGAGAATTAGAAGCCCAAGTATACCGACGCATGCCATACCGATGCCGATGGGGACCCGTAGGAAAAGTAATATAAAGAGAAAAACAAAACCAAGAAGACCTAAAACAATTTTAGGAAGTGTAACATCTGCAAGCTTGAAAAGATTGGGCGCGAAGAACACCACAAAAACCAGAGTTAAAAACAACACCATACCGGCAATATCTCTGTCTGCCAATAAATCTTTTGCCGTATGTAATGACTGAAAAAACATCCCTACAGCTATCATGCCTAGGGAGAAGGCACAAAACTTCATGAACAAACCTTCCGGCAGATGCAGCATGGGAGTGTAGGCAATGGTCTTTACTCCCGCCATAAATACCTTCCATGCAAGGACACCGGAAATTAGGGTACATAATGCATAGGAAAATAAAAGCAGCCGGTTTTGAAATCGTGTGTTGAATTTATTATAAAATATGTCAATTACAATATTAGCACGGGAGGCCGTAACATACGGTATGGCGCCAAATATTATAATTATAAGAGCCTGCGTTTCAATATCCGATATGCCTATGAGAGAGGTTGAAAAAAAGTAGCGACCTATAATGTCGACCAAAATAGGGATGGGGATGGCCAAAATACTTATTTGAGATATAAAGAGAAGCAGTTTGGTGAATTTGTTGAACCAGTGCTCAATCCGATAAAGCGGCAAAATAAAACCATCCAATGCCCTTCTATCATCATTATATTCAATTTTCAGATTTAGCATCAATAGAACCTGTTATCCCTTTCCTTTTCAGAAAAGGGATTCTCACAGATGATAAATTGTCACTTATTAATAGTATTCATATCATAAGTTTATTCCGCAGCCTGCTCTTCCACACTGGAAGCAAGTTCACGTACCTTCTGAATCCACTTATCAGGATTCTTCTCCCCTCCGCGGGTCAGGATATCCTTCCAGTAAGGCAACATGACAGGGTCACTGGCTTCCTGCCATGGTTTCAATTCCTCACTGTTGCTCTTAAGGATATGAAATTGAACGCCACTTTGGGACAGCTTCTTGATGTCGCTTAAGCAGGCATCACGGATAATGCGACCCACATCATAAGTCGCTTCCTTGCCAGTATTATCCAGTAATATTTTCTGAAGATCTTCAGGTAGAGAAGAAAATGCGTTCTTGTTCATGAGAAAAAGTGCGGCAGTCATAGTAGAAGGAATAACGGTCATATATTTGACTACCTCTTGTAGCTTCATAGGGGCAAACATAGGCGTGGGACCATAAAATACATCTCCCATACCGCGCTGCAGCGCAAGGTAAACTTCAGGTATGGGAACAAAAACAGGGTTGCCACCCCAGGATTTAATTTCATCAGTCGCCTGATTAACGATTACACGTTTGCCTTTGAGGGCATCCATAGCATGAATGGGGAAATTAGCCGATCCAAGGCTCCAACGATCGCTAGAAAGGGCATACAACAACATTCCGTTGCCTATATCTATTTCAGCCTTCACTTCATCCATCTGACACATTTCATACATCAAGAGGGAACTGCGCAAGGCATCACTGTTCAGAAAAGACATATCATGAATAACAGCATGCGGAAAATCAGCGGGGAGCATGTTGGGGTTCACCAATCCTATATCAACCCCGCCATCACGAATGGCCTTCCATACAGCCTGGGGTTTAGAGAGGGTGCAGTTGTCATAAATTATAAATTTTAGTTTGCCATTAGATAGACTTTCAATTTTCTTTGTACGCTCAACAAGATTAAGATGGATAGGATGAACTGCAGGAAGGTGATGAGATACATTCAGCTCATATACTTTTTTTGAAGCGGCTTCAGTATAAATAGGAGCCATCAATACCATGACCATTAAAGTAATAAAATATTTTTTCATAATTTAATCCTTTCTTTAAATGTTGATAATGGTTATTTTTCCTATTTAAGTGTTGTTATAATAATAGGCTACTACCTCCATATCCTAAACTTTGAGAAATCTGATGCGCCCTAAAACAAAGGGCGCCCGGCAAATCTTTCATTTCTGGTGATAAAATTTGATCTGTATATCCAAGGATTGAAATGGCTCCAGCAACATATTTACTTCTATCGAAAACCGGGGCTCCAAATGAACTGCCGGAAGCGGATATCTCTCTATCGCATGTGGAAAAACCGCGTGCTTTTGTTTTATCCAATTCCTTTATAATATCCGTCTTTTTTATTTTTGTTTTTTCAGTGTATTTGATGATAGTCACTTGATCTAAGTATTTTTCAACTTCGTCCCTTTCCATATAAGCCAACATAGCCCTTCCCAGAGCAGAACAATAGGCAGCAACTGTGGGGCCAGCTTGATAAGAATGAAGTTGTAGGCTGTGAGAAGGGCTGCACGAAAAAATTACTATCACTGTACCTTCACCCCAGATACCCAGGTGGCATGTAAACCCATAAGAAGATGATAACTCCTGGACAATTCCCGCTCCTTTTTGGTTAATTTCTAAATTAGCTGACATTGTATACGCCAAGTTCGCAATTCGTTTGCCTAATTCGTATTTACGAACTTCTTCATTGTATGCGAGAAATCCTTCCTTTACTAAAGTTCTGACAAGATTAAAGGCTGTAGTCTTTGATAATCCCAACTCTCTGGAGAATTCTGAAATTCCTATTCTCGGGCGTACGTCTGTAAACAGAGTGAGAATTTTCGTTACATTTTCTGCTGAGTTATTATATTGAGGCATTATATTGTTCCTATTATAAGAACATTGTTTTTATATAAAATAATATGATATCTATAAGATGTCAAGAAAATTTTTTAACAACGATGAATCGGCATCCTTCAAACTAAGAGCCTTTTTACTTTGCATAAACTGTGACTATTTGAAAAAACAAAATCTGGCATCTAGGGGTATCTTAGGGAATAGTGACATTTAAATGCCTACTTTATACAATGTATGGGTTACTTATTTTGGCTTGGGTTTGCTGGTTTTGGAGATCTTTAAGGAGTTTTGTGATTTGTTCAATTTTTAAAGTCTTTTTATCACTTATTTTAGCTTATCCTGCATTTGAATGTATCCAGATTAGATCAATAACGGCTTCCACATTGAAAGAAGAACTCTCCGTGAGAAGCTTTGAAGAAAGATGAGGCATGCACCAGCTTGTCTTGCCTTCAAGTTCATTTACTACCGCCTGATAGACAACCTCCCGTCCGGCGTTTATTACGGCCTCGTCAGTGACATCATACTTCGGCATTCTAATAACCTGGAGCCGCTGTTAGAGCATCTTTTGCATCCATACCGTATCGAATTCCTTGCCATTTTTCTTTCCTACCTTTATAAACCGTCCACATTCTTTGAATCCATTCTTTTGGTGGAACTCAATACTCCTGGGATTAAGTGAAGATATATTGGCCAAGATATTCGTAATGCCTTTTTCAACCGCACCTTTTTCGAGTGAGCCAAGCAATATCTTTCCTAGACCTTTTCCAGTATAGTCTGGATGAATAAAATATGTAACTTCGGCGGTTCGGGAAAACGTCGGCATGGGATTATGTGTTCGCAACATTCCAAAACCCACAACCTTTCCATTCTGATCTCTTATAGATCCTGTCGGAAAACCAGCCGATAATTGCAGGAACATATCAAATGCTTGATATGGGAATTTCTTTTCTGGGTATGCTGCAAACGAATTTTCCACGTAATAGTTGAAAATATCTATTATAGATTCGCGGTCTTCATTTGATATCGAACTTATTGAATATTCCATGGGGTTAACATTCTCCGCTCTAACAAATTATTCTATAAAACTGCATATTTTCACAAATCGGATGATATACATCGGGATTGCCTAGATCATGCTTTTCCTAATCTCTGTCCTCTCTGGCCACCTTAGCTTTAGCGACGGTGGCTGATCTCTATTCCCCCCTACCCCAAATAATCCTTAATCCTCACAACCTTTTTTTTCGGCCTGTGATTCTCCCAGAGCTGGACGGCATTCACTTTGATAATCTTCAGCAGGCCAATCTCTTCCTTGGTTAAATCCAGCTTCTTAACAGTTTGCACAGTCCGGAGATACCTGACAATGGACCACAGCAGCATGAGCAGGAGCAGGCTTATCGCATAGCCATGATACTTTCGCAGTTTTTCTTTTAAGATATAGACTACCCATTCTTTGTATTGTTTTTTCGTCAGGCCCGCCTTTAAGCATGGCCGGATAGTGCTGTAGTCTTCAATTACGATCTTCTTGATCCCGGAAATAATCTGGGACCATGAAGGCTCTTCTTTTTTTTCATTTGAATGTTCCGGAGATTGAATCACCGGGCCTATGGAATCGGCCGGATCTATTGGAATGCCTTCGATCGTGCTGACCGGGAGGTTTTGATGCGAAGTGTTTTTTCGGTATGCTTCCCGTGATGTGATGCATCCCGGAAAAATAGAAAGAATAAAAATCAGAAAGATGTTGATGACACAAAAACGGATTTTAAGCACAGGATTCCCTCCCTTAAAAAAAGGGTTTATATCCGCAGGAACCCCCTTCCTGTTATTTAAGATTCGTGTATTGCTTTAGCTAATGTTTTTGTAGCTTTTTCAAAAATCTCTTTTTTACGTTGGTTTTTCTTTATCTCTCTTTCTCTTGCTTCATCATTGATCAGGTTTATGGCTGTGCTGTAAAGACCAATCCTGTTTATAGGATTCATCTCACGTAATGCTTCGATCAGATCCATTTCCACCTGAGATAATGAAGTCTTTTCGATCGTTTGTTCTAAATTTTGTCGATATGAATTCTGCTTCTTTAACGTTATGTCAATTTTATCATTGCTATGATCCGTTAATAGCCAGTTCTCATCTACACCATTAAAATGAGCTTGAATGCCCATAAGTAACTTTGGCCCTATACTATTGTAATCTTTGCGATAAACGTTTTTTACGCCTAAAATTTCAGAGAAATCAGATTTGCTAAGATTGGCAATTTTACGGAGTATTTCGAGGTTTTTCTGGAATATTTTAATTTGAAAAATTGTCATCGTGTTAAATTTTGCTTGACATGATGTTAATTTGGCGTATAATCAAACTCAATCAAACTGCAATTTATCATTCAAAAACGCATTAACCCATACACGGAGGCTTTCATGATCCAGGAATCTTACAGGCCCGCAACATGGCGGAACACGACACCGGTTGATAAATCGAAAAACGTGATCGGCATCGGTTTCAATACTCGAGAGAGCGGAATAATCAGGCTCTGCCTCGATGTTGAAAGCGCCCGGCACCTGATCGAAACCATTACAAAATACCTGGGACATCAAAAAATAGCGGAAGAGAATACTCCCAAACAGAAAACATCATCTCAGGAAAACAGTCCTGTTTCAAATCAATTTCTTGAATCACTCCGTTCTCCTGAATCTCAGACGGAGATCATCGATATCATTATTGACGCCATAAACGAGCGCACACTTAATTTACGCATGCTTAAGAATAAAAGCAACGGGAATAAGCGTTTTACAGCGAGATATATATCTCCAGGATCGTATTAACTTGAAAACGGAGCAAGCCATGAAGTTCTTTCAAAAGATAATCACTAACAGATTAAATAAAATTATTCAAGCTGAATCCAATAGAAACAGGGCGTTGCTTATTTGCGCCAAAACCCTCGGATACCCTCTTATAAACATCAGAAGAGCTCTATTTGTTCTCAATGATGTAAAGATTCAGGATCTGGGATGTGAAGAGGTCTCAGTTCCGACCCTGTATAATGTCAAGAACGGCTCCCGGGGAAGCGGTGAGGTAAGCATGAAGGGAAAGGAGATCCTTGCCGGCCACCTGGGGCTTGAGGCTGATGAGCTGTTTAAGGAGGCGGCGAATCAGTAAAAAATAAGGGCAACCGCCCTCCGTGAACCGCCCCCTGCAAGGATTGTGTTCATGAAGGTCGCACACCGGCCGCCCCTATGTTTTTTGAGAATAGCAAAATCCATAGGGGCTGTAAACACCGAAAAAAAGGTGAAAACGAACTATGGAAAGCTGGAGAATATTCGCTGTAGCATCAAAAAGGATGGACAGATCCATATTATGGAATATCTGGCGCAAGGTCACGCCGGATATAGAAAAAATTTGGGCTAAAAAGCCTAAAGAGGCTGAGGACAATTATAAATCAACTGTTCGGATGATTCAAAAATGGGCAGCCGATCCTCGAAACTGTGCGGAAACAAGCCGTAATCCTTTAGACAGGATACGGCTTTTTTTAGATGAGCTGGACAGCATCGGTGAAGGCAAATACGCCAGGGCCGCCATCGATTATATGGCCGAACCACTCGGAGGATGTTTCGCATACAAGGAGGATGCCGTGAGTGACAAGTGCACCATTGACGGCGAAGCCACGGACGCCTTAATCGCTTTGGGTAATCTGATGGATAAACTCAGGGAAGATCTAATTGACGGCGTACTGGATGATAAGATGAAAGCTCAGGACCTGGCGCGTTACGCAAAACGCCAGATCGATGAAATATTAGCGGCCGCAATCGGCAGATGTAAATGAAAGGAATATATCGGGAGTGATCTCATGACTAAAAAGCTGAAAAGGAATCCTTTAGTAAGGCTTGAGCAGGCCAAGCTGTGTCTTGACTGCGAGGCGGTGTTCAGCAGGGGAATGAAGTGCCCTGTGTGCGCATCAGAGGCGTGGCTCCCGCTGACATCATGGGTGCCTTCAATAAAAGGGGGAAATGAACCGGATTTTGAAACAATGCCTGAGCCTGAAATAAAGCCGCTGCGGGCATCGATGCTTGAACTGTTCAAATCTTTTCTGGCGCCCTTTGCTTTCCCCGGCATGCCGAAGCCATGGCAGAGGCGGCTGCGTGAGCGCGAGGCGAAATGAGCGTTATTGTCTCACGGAGCCGTGAACTTGCGGGCATGCAGGATATCGATAGCGAAGTATGGCGCTGGATAATAGGCGAAGAGCTGGATGACTTCCTGCAAGACGAGCTTAAGAGAAGGGAAGGTGAAAAAAATGAAAAAACTGCCTCCCTGGACACAGAATCTTTATAAGTATGAAGAGATCCTTGATCAAAGCATGAAGGGGATTCAGCTTCTGATCAAGACTCCGGACGGCCCTAAAGCGGTCTGGCTTTCCAGGAAATATATCTTCATAGTGAAATCATCAAAGGAAGTGCTGATCCCGGAATGGCTCTGCCTTAAGACAGGGGTCATCAAAGAATTCGAGCCGGATGAGGCGGCATGAGTGGGCATTTTGATTGGCGATAGAAGAAGGGAGGCAATAATTCTGATCCTTATGATAACGATAGCCGGTTGCGGCCCTTCTTTTTATAAAAAAACAGATTGCAAATACAGGGCTGTTGTATCGGCATTGGCGTATCGGGAATACAATCCAAGGATAATTATAGGGAAAGGATTAGATGGCGTACATTGCCAGGCGTATTACATGAAAAATAAGGAAAAGGTATGGCTTGATGCTGATATAGGATACGCATTCAAAACCCACAAGCATAGGAATTTAGATGTGGTTTATGGTGAATACACTTTGGAGGAATTTATCGGGCTATGGGTAACGTCATGGCCGTGATCCGGATGGTGAATTAACCTGGTTCAGAAGGAGTATGCCCGGAGTGCCGGTAAGAGTGGATCAGGATACGGAAGGGAGTTTTCTAAAAGATGAATAAGCGATATGTGGGCGGGCCAAAAGGCTCCTGAAACGATGATTCTCTCGCCCGACAAAGCTTGCGTAAAATGAGTCGTCACCTCTGAAAAGAGGGGGCTCGGCGTAGCGGGGCCGGATAGAAGAGAATGCCCACATATAAATCAATTGAATCCCTGAAAATGGAACTTTGATAACATGAAGAGAATGCCGGGGGAGACCACATCAGATATGCAGGTTTGGCCAAAAGGAGAATAAAATGAGAGCAGGGCAAAGAGTAAGGATTAAAGATAATGAAACATCAAGGGCCTGGGGTATGGCAAATGAGGTTGGTGTGGTACTTGGGGCCGGATCCAAAAGGGATCAATGACAACGTAGTATCAGTAAAATTAGACGCAAAACAGGCAATATGCGAAGCCGGTATCCACGTCGATCATTTGGAACCGGCTTAAAGAGCCATTTTAAAAGAAATATCACATAGTATTCGTGAATCAGAATGAAAGCAGGTTTTGTAAGTTATAACGGCAAGCGCAAGCCATTCACATTCTCCCGTGAGATTCGGAGGGGCAAAAACAAGGGCAGGATTGAAGTGGAGATCCGCCTGGGGACCATAAAGGGCATTGTCCCCAGGAAACGAATTGTTAATCAGGATGATATAAGAAGATATCCGGAGTAAAAACTATGCCCCGAAACATGAGTTTTATGCTCACTACCGAGCAGGCCAGGAATAAGATCAAGGACGTGACAAGGCGTAACGGATGGTGGTTTTTAAAACCTGGAGACATCGTTCAGCAGGTTGAAAAATGCCGGGGTCTGAAAAAGGGTGAAAAGGTCAAAAAGATCCATTTGATCCGGATCGTGTTCGCGAGGCCTGAGCTGTTGCAGTGTATGATTGATGATCCGGAGTATGGCCTGGAAGAATGCCGGCGCGAAGGTTTTCCGGATACGGCCCCTCAGGAGTTTGTTGATTTTTGCTGCCGGCATAATAAGGTGCATCCGGATGAGAGTATAAACCGAATCGAGGTTGAGTATCTATGATAAATGCTCCCCAAAATAATCAATCAATTCCCATCCCGGACAGTGTTTTATCCATGATATCACCGGATGGGAAAAGATTGACGCCCGCCATTAATATATGTGATACACTCTTTCTCTCAAATTTAAAAAGAAAGGTAGGTGATCACATGGCTTTAAGAGGGGGTATTTATTCATCACAAAAATGCAATAAATGTGGTGGAAAATTTAAGGATAACGGCAAATACCTTGCGTGTCCGGATCACCCGGACCAAAAGACAACCACCCTGTTTGTCCGCTACCCCGGAGATATCTTTATCAGGTTCAATGATTATGATGCAGCAAAGATATTCCTGGCCGGTTTGCAACTCAAAGACGCGGAAGGATCCCTAGATTCCAGGGATTATAAAAAAGCTCAACCTCTGGGATTCGCAAACCTTGTGAAAAAATGGCTGGATGTGAAAGAGAAAAAGGACAAAGTCCGATGTATGCGGAATCTCAGGAGCCATACAGACAAGGCCATAGCCTATTTCGGGAACATAAACATAAAGCTGATCGGTTACGCTGAGCTGGAGGATTTTATTACATCGAACCTGCTGGTACACGCTCAGACAGGGAAACCTCTCTCCAGTAAAACCAAGGCTAATATCATTGCCACTCTGCATTCATTTTGGGGATGGGTGGCAAGGCGCGAGAAGAAAAACAGGAATTCCTTTGAGATCCCCGAATTTCCGGAAATAGACTTTGAGTCCAGCATGCGCAATACCCTGGATAGGAATGCGCAAATCAAAGTCCTGGAGCGTATTAGAGAATTAACCTGGCATATTAATCCTAAAATCTATATCGGGTGTCTTTGGCTGGCCACATACGTTAATATGAGGCCCAATGAGATGATAAATGTAAAGGAATCAGACATCGATATAGAATCAGGCATCATGTATATAAGGGTTAATAAAGAAGGGAGGGCTGACAAGAAGGTTTTTCTACTTGATGAAGATATTGAACTAATCAAATCCCTGCGCCCGGAACACACACTCCCCGGTTATTATGACCAATATTTCTTTCGCCATGGCAGACGCAAGGGAGTCTCAAAATCAAAACGATTAAAATTCGGCAAGGATTATTTATATAAATGGTGGAAGACCGCCTGTAACGATTTAGGGATAGAGGATGTTGATCTTTATGGAGGAACCAGACATTCTTCCATAACAAATGCAGGTGACGAATTTAGTTATAATGAAATAATGGACGATGGCACGGGCCATGTATCGAGCAGGAGTTTTTTAAGGTATTATCAGCTTAAGGCCAAGAAAAAGAGGGCTATCAGCTCAAAAATAAGGCCCGCTCTTTCTGCACCGGATTTGCACCGGGAAAATGAGCAGGCCGAAGCTGATAACATATTGAAATTATAGGTTAAATATGGTGCCGAAGGCGGGACTTGAACCCGCACGGGCGTAGCCCACTACCCCCTCAAGATAGCGTGTCTACCAGGTTCCACCACTTCGGCACTGTAAAAATTACTCTCCGCCCTGGCCTTCTGCGGGAGCCGGAATCTGCTGCGTTATGGGCGCCTGTGGCTGAGAGGTTCCCTCCATTATTGACGAAGTCGTTCCCTTGCCAAACATATAGGCGAGTGACAGGCATGTTAGCATAAAAACGATAGCAGCGGCAGCTGTTACCTTTGTTAAAAAAGGCGCCGCTCCTGTGCTCCCGAACACCGCCTGGCTGGAACCACCGAAAGCCGCACCCATTCCCGCACCCTTGCCTTGCTGGAGCAGAACAATCATAATAAGCGCTAAACAAACAATAACATGAACGAGAATAATAAGGTAATGCATGAATCTCCTTAAAACTTCATTAACATAAAGATTTTTGTATATTGTAAAAAGAATGAAATTGCAATAATTATTTAATCGGTTATCTATACCTGATAATTGATAAAAAAGAATCAGGCTTTAGACTCGCCCCGCCTACCAAAGCACCATCAATATCCGGCTTTGACATCAAATCTTTTGCGTTATCAGGTTTAACACTCCCTCCATATAGAATCCTGATCCTTTCGGAGATCTCTGCGTCGAACTTCTCGCGAATCCACCCCCTTATATATTCATGCACCTCCTGGGCCTGGTCAGGCGTTGCCGTCTTTCCTGTTCCGATGGCCCAGACAGGCTCATAAGCCAGTATTATCGGAGAAGGCATGGTATTCTCATCAAGTAGATTCTTTAAAGAACCTTTCAGTTGACCCTGAATGACATCAAACGTACGACCATCTTCTCTTTCCGCGAGGGTCTCTCCCATGCAGACTATGGGAATAAGTCCAGCCATTATCGCGGCCCCGACTTTTAAATTAACATTTTTATCAGTCTCGTGAAAAAGGCTCCGTCTTTCAGAATGTCCGAGTATTACATGGCTGCAGCCTGCTTCAATAAGCATCCTGCCACTTATCTCTCCCGTATAGGCCCCCTCAGCTTCCCAGTGCATATCCTGGGCTGCCAGGAAAATGCCGCTTTTCCCTATTGCCTTATATACCGCAGCAAGATTCGTGAAAGGGGGTGCGACAAGGACATCGACTTTATTAAATCCCCTTATTCCATTTACTATTTCATCAATAAGATTTTTTGATTCAGCAATGCTAAGGTTCATCTTCCAGTTGCCTGC
This sequence comes from Deltaproteobacteria bacterium, assembly GCA_016932235.1. The sequence continues at coordinate 21,138 of JAFGDF010000238.1, forward strand.
AATCATGATTCTTCGAACCGTCATATCTTCCTCCCTCCGGCTAATCGAATTCTTCTCAACCTTAGCTTAATTACCAGCCATGTAAACAGCCAGATCAACCATCCTGTTCGCGTAACCGAATTCATTATCATACCAGGATATGACTTTAACCATATCCCCTATTACCATGGTGCATAAGGCGTCAACCGTAGAAGACGCGGTTGTGCCGTTAAAATCAGAAGAGACAAGAGGTTCATCACAATAGACCAGGATACCTTTAAGATATCCCTCTGCAGCCTCCTTCATGGCGTCATTTATCTCCTGGACAGTCGAGGGTTTGCCGACTTTGGCCACCAGATCGACAACAGACACATTAGGTGTGGGAACGCGTATCGCCATACCGTTCAACTTTCCCTCCAGTTGAGGCAGCACGAGCGCGACCGCCTTGGCGGCGCCTGTTGTTGTTGGAATCATTGAAAGGGCGGCGGCCCTTGCCCTCCTCAAGTCCTTGTGAGGAAAATCCAGCAATCTCTGATCACCCGTGTAGGAGTGTGTTGTTGTCATCAATCCCCTATCCAGGCCGAAATTGTCTAAAAGCACTTTGCAGACAGGCGCTAGACAATTTGTTGTACACGAGGCATTGGAAACAATATGATGTTTTTGAGGATCATATTCCTGATTATTTACACCCATCACGAAGGTAGCGTCAGGGTTGCTGGCAGGGGCCGATATGATAACCTTAGCGGCGCCTGCATCCAGATGGGCTGATGCCTTTTCCCTTCCTCGGAAAAGCCCCGTGCACTCCATTACATACTCGGCGCCCACATCACGCCAGGGAATCTTGGCGGGATCTCTTTCAGAAAAAACTCGAACCTCTTTTCCGTTGATTACCAGAGAACTATCAGTGCTTGATATTTCAGCATTCAACACTCCCTGGGTTGAATCATATTTTAAAAGGTGGGCGAGTGTTGACGTGTCAGTCAGATCATTTATTGCCACGAAATCTACTTTTGTATTTGCGAGGCCCGCCCTGAAAACCATCCTTCCAATACGACCAAAACCGTTTATCGCTACTTTTACAGTCATCTTTTACCTCCTGAGTAGTCTTCTTAATTAAGTACGAAAATAAATGCTAACAATGCCGGTATAATATGCAACATTATGTCTAAAGACCGCGGCCTGGGGCCATGAATGTTTAACAGGAATATCATGCTAAATATTGGAAAACGGCAATTGCCTCTCTCCAACAAAATTTACGGGAACTCCTTTCCCATTCGATAATACAAGGTCCATGATGATAGCGTCTTCTTTGGTGTCCGTATAATAATTCGGCCTTCGCCCGACCTCCTGGAACCCGAATTTATCATATAACTTTTTTGCTACTGCGTTCGATGGTCTGACCTCCAGCCATATATGATGCACCCCTTTATCAATGCCGGTGAAAATCATGTTGTTTAGCAGCTTATAGCCAAGCCTCCGGCCTCTTTTTTCAGGATGCACCGCTATGTTAATGAGCTGGATCTCACTCGCAAACATCCAGAAGCAAATATAACCCAGAAGAATATCCTCACCTACCAAGCCCCATAAATGAGAAATCGATTTCTTCAGTTCCTCCTTGAAAAGACGCAGACTCCAGGGGGACAGGAAAGAGAGATTTTCGATCTCGAGTATCCGATCTTGGTAGGCAGGAAAATTGTTGGCAGAAATTTTTACAAGATTATCCATCCCTATTCCAGTAATTTCCCCGCCAGAGAGATACTCATTTTACCTGCTTCCTGCGCTTTTTCAGACAGTTCTTTCAATTTTAGATTGGACCTGTTCTGGGCAATCGCTATCACCATAGGGAGGTTAACCCCGGTCAGGACTTCTATTCTTTCATTCTTAAGAAATGAGAGGCTAAGGTTTGAAGGGGTTCCTCCAAACATGTCCGTGAGAATCAGGACACCTTCACCTTTATCTAAAATGGATATCTTTTCTTCAATCGATTTATGGATCCTCTCGCTGTCGGATGTCTGAGTAATGGATACGACATCAGTTGACTCCATACGACCTACAATAAACTCCGCCGCGTTTAGAAATTCCCTACCGAGATCACAATGTGTAACAATTAGCAAGCCAATCATTATTGACCTTCTTTACAGATAAGATGTTAGTGGGTCAGGCATGAAGTGCCCATTTTAATACCATCTATTATACTTAGCATGTCAATTCAATGTGAAATTAAAACTCCTCATCATTCTGGATGATTGTATTGTAGAGTTCTTCTTTTGTCTGTGCCTCCATGAGTATCCTTCGAAAAGAGCCGTTCTTAAGAATTTTCGCTATCCTGGCCAGGGCTTTAAGATGGATACTCGCCGAGTTTTCCGGAGCGATCAGTAGGAAGAAAAGATGGGCCGGTTGTCCGTCCATTGAGTCAAAATCAAGGCCTCTGTTGCTCCTGCCGAAAGATATGATCGGATCACTTATCCCGTGAATTTTCCCATGAGGTATGGCAACCCCGTCCCCGATACCGGTACTTCCAAGCCGTTCCCTGTCAAGGAGCACTTTGACTAGTGATTCCCTGTCAAGGGATGGTATACTCTTAATCAAAGGCTCAATAAGTTCTTCGAGAACGTGTTTTTTATCAGATGCCTTAAGATCTGTGATAATATTATCTTCAAGTAATATGTCAGACAATTTCATGATATAAATACATCATAAGAATAAAGGGCAAAGTTACATTGTATTAGTTGGAAGGCTCAATAAGTCCAAGATTGCCGTCCTTTCGTTTATACATGACATTAATCTCTTTTGAGACTGAATTTCGAAAAACCAGAAAATCCTGCTGAGACATATTAATCTGCATGGCCGCTTCTTCAGGATCCATAGGTTTTGCGATTAACTTCTCAACTTCAATGATCGGTTCCTCCGTCATCAGATCGGAAATCTCCTCCGCTTCTCCAGAGAAATTTTCGTCACCCTTTCGATTCTCACTCCTCCTTTTCCTTAATTTATCACGGTACCTTTTTACCTGCTTTTCAATTTTATCCATCACCTGATCAATGGCTGAATACATGTCTTCTGTCTCTTCAACTCCCTTGATCAATGTTCTGTTAAGGTTTAATGTAACATCGGCTATGCGCCGAAATTTTTCAACTTCCAAGACTATATGGGCTTCAATCGGAAAATCAAGGTATTTGTTGATCTTCGATATTTTATCCTCAGCGTATTTCTTTAAACTTTCAGATGGTTCCATGTGTCGGAATGTTACATTTATTTCCATTTTTTTGCCTCCTTGAAATGAAAGGGGGTTGCCTAGCAGCCTGTCGGGTTTTGGCCGGCAAACAGCCAGAAAGATTAAAAAGGGATTATATTTCAAAAAATATTGATAAAGTCAAACACCATAAAATTCAATATGGCGCCCTCCTTTTTCTTGAAGGAAGAATTCCAAGGGCTTCCCTGTACTTGGCAACTGTCCTTCTAGCCACATCAACATTGAACTCCTGTAACATATCAGCCACTTCCTGATCACTGTATGGCTTTGATTTCTGTTCGGATTTGATAATATTTTTAATATGCTCCTTGACGCTTTCCGATGCAATTGACCCTCCATCCATGCTGTTTATTGAACTGTTGAAGAAATACTTCAACTCAAATAGCCCTTGAGGTGTATGAACGTATTTATTGGTGGTGACTCTGCTGATTGTCGATTCATGCATCTGGGTATGTTCAGCCACATCCCTAAGGACAAGAGGTTTAAGGTGGGCTACCCCGTTATCGAAGAATCCCCTCTGGAAGTGAACGATGCTCTCCGTGACTTTATAGATGGTCCTTTGTCGCTGGTGAATGCTTTTGATCAGCCAGGCCGCTGATTTCAGCTTCTCCTGAATGTACAGTTTGGTTTTTTCAGGTACCGAATCACGGCTATACAGTATCTCCCTGTAATAATGGTTGATTCTGAGCTTTGGCATGCCATCTTCATTTAACACTATCTCATAGTCATCACCGACCTTGAAGACATATATATCCGGGCTGATATATATCGCTTCTTCCTCGTTATATTTCCTGCCCGGTTTGGGTTCAAATTCCGTGATGATTGATACAGCGGCAAGAACTTCATCAAGCGTGATCGATAACTTTTTCGCTATCTTGTCATATCTCTTGTTTTCAAGGTTCTCCAAATGATCCGTCAGTATTTTTTCTACAATTGTTCCACCGAGACCTTGAAATGCAGCCTGAAGGAGGAGGCATTCCTTGGTATCCCGGGCGCATACCCCAACAGGATCAAACTGCTGAATTTTACTTAAGGTTCCAGAAACCGTCTTTTCATCATACCCTGTTAAATGGCATATTTCCTCTATGCTGCACTTTAGATACCCATCTTCGTCAATGTTCCCTATGAGTTGAAGTCCCACATCCCTCTGAACATCATCAAAATCCCCCATATTTAATTGCCACATGAGGTGTGAGTGAAGGCTGGTTTTGCTTGTAGTAATATTCTCATATGGAGGCGCTTCCCTCACTTCAGATTGGGTCTCAGCCCACCCTGTATTATATTCCGTGAGATATGCTTCCCAGTCAATATCATCGCTTATCTTTTCATCAACGGTAACCTCCCTTTCCGATTGTTCATCAACATCATCAGAACCCTTTTCATCGGGAGTGAGTTTCTCTTCCTCTGCATCGTCGTTCACCTGATCTTCCAGCAAAGGATTCTCTTCCATCTCCTGATTTATTGTATCAAGCAGTTCCAGTCTTGATAGTTGCAGGAGCTTAATAGCCTGTTGCAGCTGAGGAGTCATAATAAGCTGCTGGGACAGGTTTAATGCTTGCCTTAGTTGCAAAGCCATATTTCTTTATTCTTTTCCTTATCCAAGTATTCAAAAAGAATGCGTTTCACATGGAAAAATTTTCACCAAGATATGAATTGCGCGCTATCTCGCTGTGAATGACCCTGTCGGAATCTCCTGCTTCAATTATCTTCCCTTGACTTATTATATATGCATAATCACACACATCAAGGGTTTCCCTTACGTTATGATCGGAGATAATAATACCGATTCCCCTAGCCTTCAATTGTCTGACGATTTCTTTAATATCATTAAGTGCCAGAGGATCTATTCCCGCAAAAGGTTCATCAAGCAGCATGAACCTTGGTTCGGTTACAAGTGCTCTGGTTATCTCGAGTCTTCTTCTTTCGCCACCCGACAGGGAAGATGCCTTCCGCTTTGCCAGATGTAAAATCTTCAACTCTGAAAGCAACCTTTCCAATCTCTCTTTAATCTCATGGCGGGGGATATTTATCCCCTCCATGATTGCGAGTAAGTTTTCTTCCACTGTAAGCTTGCGGAAGACAGAGGGTTCCTGAGGAAGGTAATGGATGCCTTTTCTGGCTCTGAGATAAACCGGCTCTCCGGTTATATCCATTCCATCCAGAAAGATTCTACCCTCATCAGGTCTGATCAATCCGGTCATCATAAAGAATGTCGTTGTTTTACCGGCGCCGTTCGGCCCCAGCAGTCCTGATATTTCCCTCCGTCTAAGTGTTATATCAATATTATCAACAACCATTTTCCCGTTATACACCTTAACCACGCCTTTTGTCTGAAAAATTTCCATAGTATCGGTCAATGTGTACACCTTTAATTACCGGATGGTATCAACACTGCTTTGGCTTTTATCCCTTCGGAACCCTCCACGACACTCCTGTTTTCTTTAAGATAAACGGTGATAACCGCTCCTTCCACAAAATCCTCTCCACGTTTTATCACGGGATTGCCGGTCAGGACCAGCTTTTCTTCATCCTGATAATAAATTGCTTTATCGGCCGAGGCAATGCTACCGTCGTCGCGGGAAATTTGTACTTTACCTGAGGCAGTAATCTGTTCCACCTTCGCGTTGCTTTTGTTCGGATCAGTCTCTCCTGTCTCACTAACATAATAGAGGATCATTTTTTGGCACTTAATCGTAAAGTCATCCCTTTTCGCATCTACATCACCAGAAAATGTTACAGTTTTTTTATTATTATCGATCTCAAATGTATTTGATTTTATTACCACAAACGCAGATGTGTCAGACCGTAATTTTTCATTTTGAGATGATTCGCAATATGCGGGATTGGGAAGATTGAAAACATTAATCCCCATAAAACACAAAAAAAATAAAATATATTTCAGACGGTTCATGGAATCAGTAACGCCCTGTCTATCAACGTTGTGACATCTTTCAAAATCTTCAAATTCATATCTTCAATATCGAGCCGGAAGCCCATGCCCTTTACTGTCATAAATGGCCCGGATAGATCAACGCTCTCTTCGGAGCTTAAAATTCCTTCATCCTGTCTGAAAAAAAGATGCTCTGTTATTATGCTATATCCATCCTTCGTACAGGCCCTCAGTTTGCCTTTTAATTCCAGCTCTTTTAAACTTCTGTTATAATTTCCGCTGTCCCCGCTCAGCTTTATGGTCCGTTCGCTATCCGGGGACAGATTGAGTTCGAAATTATCAAAGGAGATACTCTGTTTGTCCTCGGAAAACCTGACTTCTCCGGCATCAAGTATCCATTTTACACCTTCATCCGGATCATCCTGAATGTAATGAATATTTTCCAGCTTCAGGCCGTCTTCCGAATCCATCTGGCCTGTTTCAAAGTCATCGCCAATCTTGTTTCCAGGTTTGAACAAATAAAAACCTATTACAATCAATATGAATGCAATACCTGTAACAGACCAATATTTTCTTAAAAATTGAATCATCTTTGCAATAACTATACCAGAATACAAATTACCATGTAAAGACTATTTTCCAGCACCGGCGTTAATGAATCCATTATGAGACCATTTTCCCTGAGCCTTGAGGATCATCTCGCAAACTTCCCGAACAGCGCCTTTTCCTCCCCGGTTTTTGGTAATCATATCCGCGGATTGACAGACTTCCGTGACCGCGTCAGAGACAGCCACAGAAATCCCGGCATGATGAAACATGGGAATATCCGGCAAATCATCACCCATACAGCAAATTTCTTCCTGCTTCAGTCCTTTTTCTGAAATCAACCAGAGCATAACCGGTTCCTTGTCGATAACACCCAGATGGATATCCTTAATCCCCAGCGCTTCAGCCCTGACCTCAACCGCCCTTGACTTACGACCCGATATAATCGCCACATCTATGCCTGCCTTTATTAACATGCTTATTCCATGGCCGTCTTTGGAATCGAATGATTTGATTTCCTCTCCTAAATGGTTAATCACGATTCTCCCATCCGTCATTACACCATCAACATCAAGAACAAGCAGTTTTATTCTGGCGGCTTTTGCTTCAAGCTCCATAGATCCTCATATAGAAAAAACCCAGGAAAAAATTGGGCGTCGAGCGGCACAACCTTATGAGAAAGAAAAAGAAACATGTAATGCGTTAAACAATATACTTTTAGCAGATTATCAGATAAAATCCGACAGTCTGCTAAGGTTTTCAAAAATAGGATCATCCCGTAGAGTTGACCAGACTGTGAATATCCTTAAGAAGGGCTAGAAGAGGCCTGACCTGATCCAAAGGAAGAGAATTCGGGCCATCACAAAGCGCGGAATCCGGATCAGGATGAATCTCTATGAAAAGTCCATTAACGCCGGCGGCAATCGCTGCCCTTGAGAGAAATGCCACGAATTCTCTTTGTCCGCCTGAACTGCTGCCACTGCCACCCGGGAGTTGAACGCTATGTGTGGCATCAAATACTACGGGAAATCCAAATTTTTTCATTATGACCAGAGACCTAATATCAACGATCAGGTTATTGTATCCGAAAAAAGTGCCCCTTTCAGTTAAAATAAGCTTCCTGTTGCCTGTTGATTCTATTTTTTCAGCGGCATGCCTTATGTCCCATGGCGAAAGAAACTGACCTTTTTTAATATTAACAGGCAATCCCGTCTTCGCGGCAGCAATAAGCAGATCCGTCTGACGACAAAGAAACGCGGGTATCTGGATCACATCCAGCACCCTTGCGGCTTTTTCCATTTCACTCGTTCCATGAACGTCTGAAAGGACCTTCAGCCCTGTTCGCTCCTTTACTTTCATGATTATTTCAAGTCCTTCGTCAATGCCCGGACCTCGGTATGAATCAATTGAAGTTCGGTTTGCCTTGTCATAGGAAGTCTTAAATATTACGGGGATATCCATTGCCTCGCTGGTCTCCCTGAGAAATTCGGCAACCCTCATGGTTACATCTTCACTCTCAATAACACATGGTCCCGCGATTATAAAGAACGGGCCATCCTCCTTTATATTCAAATCACCTATGCTCACTGTTTCAAACATCTCGGGTCAATTTCCTGTCCTTCTGCTATCAGTTTGAAATGAAATATGTGTTTTGCGGTAAAATCCATCCTTCCAAGCAGTCATTTATGCGGATATATTATGCTTATAGAAAGGCACAGCAAAAGTCAAGGGAACAGATCAAAATCCGCCATCAAATAAAAGACGATAGAGTAATGGTGCTGGATTTTGGCGTAACCCTGGCCAGTAGCGAGGTGCCAGATGCAAGGCGCCAAGGAGTGACGACTGACACTCTGATGATCGGTCAGAAGTTAACTTTCCTCTTGTAATCCAGACCAATTATTTTTAATATACAATCCTTGATTTTTATAAGGAGGACGTTTAAATGCCCGGGAGAAAAATAAAGAGGACCATTAAAGATATCAATAAAAAAATAAAAAAGGGCAATGTTGTTGTTGTGACAGCCGATGAGATGACTGAAATCGTCAGACATAAAGGACCTGAAAAGGCCGCAATGGAGATCGATGTCGTAACAACGGGAACTTTCGCTCCTATGTGTTCCTCCGGCGCTTTTATTAATTTCGGTCATACTAAACCCGCCATCAGGGCATCAAAGGTATGGTTAAATGATGTGCCCGCCTACGCCGGCCTGGCGGCGGTGGATATCTATATCGGTGCCACTGAAGTGGTTGAAGGAGACCCTCTTAATATGGTCCACCCGGGGCAGTTCAAATACGGCGGAGGACACCTGATCAATGATCTGGTAGCGGGGAAAAAAATAAAATTAAGAGCAATATCCTACGGAACAGATTGTTACCCGAATAGGGAATTAGAAAAGAGGCTAACCCTTGAAGAACTGCCCTATGCGCAACTTCTAAACCCGAGGAACGGTTATCAGAATTATAATTGCGCGATCAATTTGAGCGAAAGAACGATTTATACTTATATGGGTGTCTTGAAACCATTAAGCGGAAACGCCAATTACTGCTCCGCGGGTCAACTCAGCCCGCTTTTAAACGATCCATATTATCTAACTATGGGATTGGGTGTAAAAGTCTTTCTTGGAGGGGCTCAGGGCTATATAATAGGACCGGGGACTCAGCATAATCCCCAAGTCAATAGGGCAAGAAACGGTACCCCTCTAAATCCTTCGGGGACTCTAATGCTCACCGGTAATCTAAAAGAAATGGACCCGCGATGGCTTGTGGGAGTGAGTATGCTTGGTTATGGGTGCTCTTTGGCAGTTGGTTTCGGCGTTCCCATACCCATACTGAACACGGACATGGCCCGTTATACAGGCGTTTCGGATGAGAATCTGTTTACCCAGATTGTTGACTATGGAGATGATTATCCCAAGGGCAATGCGAAAAGTCTGGGCAAGGTAAGCTATTCAGAATTGAAAAGCGGAAGCATAAGGTTTAATGGCCAGGATATTCCCACCGTCCCCATTTCGTCATATGTGCGGGCGCGTGAAATCGCCGGATTATTGAAGGATTGGATCGAAAAGGGTGAATTCTTCCTGACAGAACCGCAACAGGCAATACCATCGGGAAAGATGAGATGAGAGTATCGGAACATCCTGAAATTTTCCGGCAGTTTTGCCGTCAACCGCCTGCCGATATGCGGCAACCTGTTCTCTAAATATAAACTTTGAAGCCACGAAGGCTTTTCTCTCCGGGCAAGAGATACCGAACGTGGCTTTTTTTGGTGACTAAGGAGATTCAAATGGAAAGGATACCTTTTACCAGGGAAGGTCTTGAAAAAATAAAAAAGGAGTTGTCTCAGCTTGAAAAAGTTGAACGACCAGCAAATATTCGGGCGATTGAAGAAGCTAGATCACATGGAGACCTTAGCGAAAACGCTGAATATCATGCGGCAAAAGAAAGGCAGTCTTTTATTGAAGGAAAAATCAATGAATTAAAAAGTGTAATAGGAGTGGCCGAGGTTGTTGATATTGAGCCGGGTCCCTCGGAGTATGTTGTCTTCGGGAAGACAGTGCTTTTATTTAACCTCACGACAGAAGATGAAATCAGTTATCAGTTGCTTGGCCCCTATGAATCGGATCCGGAAAACGGGAAAATATCGGTGGTTTCACCTCTTGGCCGGGCGCTGATAGGGAAAGAGGTCGGAGATGAAGTCAGGGTCAAGACCCCGGGAGGATTAGAAGAATTTGAGATCCTTGAAATCAATTAATAGATAAGCTGAACCGTCCCTTCTTATCCTTGAATGAAACAATGAATGCTAAAATCTTTATCCACGGGCTGGACAGCAGTAACACGGGAACAAAATCCCTATTCTTCAGGAAACTTTTCCCGGAAATTATTATACCGAATTTCAGGGGAAGCCTCCTTGAAAGGATGAGAAAGCTTAATGCGCACTTATCGGGAGAAGATGGGATCAAGATCGTGGGATCGAGTTTTGGCGGCCTGATGGCCGCTATATTCGCAATGGAAAATGAATCGAGTGTCGATAGAATTGTTCTGCTCGCTCCCGCTTTGAACCTCCTTGAATCCAGCGGATATCGACTCAGAAAAATATCTGTGCCGGTCAGCATATATCACGGCACTGAAGATGAAGTTATCCCGATAGAAGAGGTAGAAAAGATCGCGGACAAGTATTTTTTCGATCTGTCATTTCATCCTGTAACCGATGACCACTTTCTGCATAAAAGTTTCAAAATGATTGACTGGCAGAATCTCCTGGCCGAATGACCGGTAGCAAGACCAAAGGCGCCAAACACCGGACATGGCACCAATGCCTTTAGAAATGAGCGTTCATCTTTTAATTTAAGAGGAAAGTTCCATTCCCGTCCATACCGGGCTTCTTTCCGGATTGGCGGCTCAAGATATATGCTCCAGACAATAGAGTCTCCCCAATCAATATCTTGAAAAAAAACTTGACATAACCACAATATTTTGATATATTGTAGACAAGTGGTAATAGATGACGACGTTTACTGGTTAACTTTCAGCCTAACGACTCATCAGATACTAAGAACATTAATCAGGCCGGGCGCGCTTTTAAGGGGCGCCCGGCCATTTTCATTTGAAAAAAGAATCCCCCACACTGCATCCTCACGCAATTTCCTGCCCGGACATTTGCGATTCTTTTTTGCCTTTCCCTAAACAACCGAAAATTTTAGATTATATTTGCAAACTTATATTTTTCTGATATATTTAGCGCATAAATTACCGGCATGTTCTCATCCGTTTACTTCTAGACCGAGGAGGTTGTCATGTTTGAATCAGCAGAGCTCGGACATAAGATTGACAAAGAGACCTATGAAAAGGAAGTTCCTAAACTGCGTGAATCCCTTCTGAACACACAGTTTGACCTTGCTGAGGATCGCACCTTTCCGGTGATCATCCTTATAGGAGGCGTCGACGGGGCAGGCAAGGGCGAAACCGTAAACCTTCTCAATGAATGGATGGATCCCCGGCACATCCAGGCCCATGCCATGGGGGAACCGACACCGGAGGAAAAGGAGAGGCCACCTATGTGGCGTTTCTGGCGCGCCCTCCCACCCAAAGGGAAAATCGGGATCTTTTTCGGCTCATGGTATACAGATCCGATTGTCAATAGGGTGATGGGCAAAAGCAAGATAGCAGACCTCGACAACAGTATCGAGGAGATTAAACGTTTTGAAAAAATGCTCACCGATGAAGGCGCTTTAATCATCAAATTCTGGTTCCACCTATCTAAAAAGGCCCAGAAAAAACGATTAAAGGCCCTGGAAAAAGATCCTTTGACCCGCTGGCGGGTCAACGAAACCGACTGGGTCCGTTTCAAGATATATGACAAGTTTCGTAAGTGGTCCGAATATACCCTTCGTGAGACCAGTACGGATGTGGCTCCCTGGATCGTCGTGGAAGGGACGGATGCGCGTTACCGCAGTCTAACAGTTGCCAAGACTCTGATGGAGTCAGTGCGAAAAAGATTGGATCGCAAGGATAAGGCGAAAGTTGTAGCCACAACAGCGCCCATAAGTGCCCGTGTCGACAAGCTCAATGTGCTGAAATCACTTGACCTGTCTTTGAGCTACTCAAAGCCGGCCTACAAGACGGAACTGGAGAAGTATCAGGGGAAGTTGAACCTCCTGATGCGGCACCCCAAATTCAAGAAAAAATGGGCCTTAATTATTGCCTATGAAGGTTCCGATGCTGGCGGCAAAGGAGGGAATATACGCAGGGTGACCGCAGCTCTTGACGCCAGATATTACAATATTATACCTGTTGCCGCTCCCACTGAGGAGGAAAGGGCTCAGCCTTATCTGTGGCGTTTCTGGCGTCATGTGCCCGGTAAAGGAAGAGTAACTATCTTCGACCGCACCTGGTATGGCCGGGTACTTGTAGAAAGGGTTGAAGGTTTTTGTTCGGAAATGGACTGGCGGCGCGCATATAACGAGATAAATGATTTTGAAGAACAGCTGGTACGTAGTAATATATTGGTATCCAAATTCTGGCTGGCTATAAGTAAGGAGGAACAACTCCGAAGGTTCAAGGAGAGGGAGAAAATCGGATTCAAAAGATTCAAGATCACTGAAGAAGACTGGCGCAATCGGGAAAAATGGGACGATTATGAAGAAGCTGTTTGTGATATGGTGAATCTTACAAGTACGGATATTGCTCCATGGACGATAGTTGAAGGCAATAACAAATACTACGCACGCATGAAGGTCCTAAAAACCCTTTGTGATAAGATAGAGGCAGCTCTTTAGGAGCATGCCGGACAAGATCCGCCGGACGTCTGATCTTATCAGCAGCAATTCAGAGATGTCTGGAATGGTATAAGTGCTTTCCAATTTAGATCGGCTATGCCCTGTTAGAAATTTCATGGATTGTCACCCAAGGAGGTAATTATGAAAACAGATGATCTTACCAGTGTGAAATACATTGGCGCTTTAAGGATGAAATCACTGAACGATTCGGGAATCACCACCATCAAACAGCTCCATGAAACGCCAGTCGAAGAACTGGCCCTGATATCAACAATCGGCCGACATTATGCGAAGTTAATCAAGGCCTCGGCAAGCAAGATTTATAGGGAAAAATCCGGAAAGACGGATCTGAAGACTATCCGCGACAAAGATAAGGCCGACGCGGTAATAAAGCCGGATTTGGAGAAAAGGATTAAAATACTTAAAAAGCGGCTTAATGTTGCATGCAAAAACGCAAAGACCTTGAAGAAGAAGCAACCGGAGTTATATTCTGATTTTAAAAAAAGGGCCAAAAACCTTCTAAACCGACTGAATGACTTAACCAAGGCTCGTAAAGATTTCGCGGAAAAGATCCCGAAAAATTTCATTGAAGAAATCGACACCTTGAATTCATTGGTAAAAAACGCCGGGAAAACCCCTCGAAAGAAAAAAATCAGAAAAATATACAGGGGAATGAAGTCCTTTTCTAAGATGCTCAGAAAGAGCTGATCCTGATTGAAATATGATACTTTTACTTGGCGACATCCACGCTAACTACCCAGCCTTGAAAGCAGTAGGGGATTACATCAAGCCGGAAAGATTTAACCGTATTATTAATACAGGAGATTCAACCGTTTATTGCACTTTTCCCAATGAAACAATTCAATGGCTTCGTGAAAAAAATACCATAAGCATAGTAGGGAATACCGATCGTGCTATTTTAAGGATTTTAAAAGGCAAAAAATTGAAGAAGCCAAAGAAGCAAGAAAAGCGGTTAATGTATTTCTGGACTTCCGAAATCCTGTATCCTGAGAATAAGTTATTTCTGAAATCCCTTCCCCGGCAAAAGGATTTAACTGTTAATGGTATCCGCATCGGTGTTTTCCATGGCACCGTCCAAGACCCTGATGAGCAGTTGTTTCCTTCATCTCCGATAAGACGTTTCCGGGATCTGGCAAAAAATTCTCCTTACCGTATTCATATAATGGGTAATTCCCATGTTCCCTATCATAAAATCGTGAATGGTATTCACTTTATAAATCCAGGAAGTGTCGGCAGGATGTTTGACGGCGATCCGCGCGCGTCTTTCGCGGTTCTGAGACTCTCAACGGGGAGAATAGAAGTTGAACATTTTCGAATCCCCTATCCAGTGGAAGATGTGGTCAACAGTCTTAAAAATCACAGGCTTCCCGATATCTACGTCAAGATGTTCCAAACAGGAACGAAACTGAATTAAGTCAGCCTTGTCCGCTCAGGAAATTGCATAAAAAAGGTTCAGGATGCGTGCTTCCGCGCAGCCTGTCGGACTTTGGCCGACAGGCCGCTACAAAGATTTAAAAAACCATCTTATTTCAAAAATGTATATTTTTTCATTTACCGGCTGCAATGAATAAGATGAGAAATAAATATCCCTAAAAACAAATGAAAGGCTAAATCTTCCCGGGAGACTGTCGGATACAGTCCGACAGTCTCCCGGGAAACTCAGAAAAGGATACACTGCCGGAGCGTCTGCCTGTCTTCAGCCATGATGGGATGTTCAAATCCACGCATAATACACCACACGTGGGGATATTATCGATCCTCTGGTCAGTGATATAATTGGCCAGTTCGGTCATTCCAGGATTATGACCGATCAGCATTGCCTTTTTCACGGAATCGTTAATATCCTTAATCACATCAAGTAAGACATCCTCATCGGACATGTATATGGCGTCACTGTATTCAATTTTGTCGAGGGGATAATTTATCGCCTCAGCGATGCCCCTTGCCGTCATGGCCGCCCTGGTTGCGGGGCTTGATATTATAAGATCAGGCGTCACATTCAGGTTCTTAAGAATTTCTCCAATCAATAAAAGGCTGTTGCGGCCACGCTTGTTGAGGGGTCGTTCAAAATCGTCCAGATCAGGATATTTCCAGCTTGATTTGGCATGCCTTACCAGATAAATCGTTTTCATAATCCTCCTCCTGCGTCAACAGACATGGACCCTTAGCAATCTCCAGGGCTTTATCCGGCATCCTCCCTGTATGTCACATTGCCTTAATCAGGTTCAAAGACTACCACTTTGTGTATGGATATTTTATAAGGTTGGCATTGAAATATCTCGTATCTCCGGTTACATCTTCCCCGACCCAGTCGGGTTTGATGATGTCCTGATCCTCCCGATCAAGCTCCACTTCAGCTATTACTAATCCCTTATTTTCACCAAAGAATTCATCTATCTCCCAGGTTAAATCTCCTTCAACCACTTTATAGCGGTTCTTCTCAATCAAGGGCTTCTCACAAAGATCCAGCAATATTACCGCGTCCTGTAGTGGAATCTCGTACTCGAATTCCAGACGCGTAGCCCCAGCGGCGAGTCCCTTGATCGTTAGGTAACCCTTTTCGCCGGCAGTGCGCACGCGAACCGTCCTCTCTTTGGCGCTGCTTAAATACCCCTGGCGATATTTCATCACATTCTCACGGGGCCAGTCACCCTTTTTTAACAAAAACTTTTTTTCGATTTCCTTTGCCATAATACATTCATACTTTTATGTCAGTAATTTCTATCATGGGAAAAAACTATTTTCTGTACTTTGTCCCACAGGTTCCTATAGGCCTTTGAAGCCGGTGATCCAGGCGAGAAATAAACGACAGGAGCACGGTAGATTCCCATTTTTTCAATCTGCGCCAGATACGGAATAAAACTCCCCAGAATATTATTAAAGCCCTCTGAAACAGCGATCATGAGTTCTTTGTGCATTTTCTTATGCAGATCGACCATTGAAAAAAAAGCATAAATATTATCCGTATTATAGCCTTTCTTTTTACAGAAATAGAGCAATTGCTTAAGAGTGCGCACAGACAGGGTTGTTGGGATCATGGGAATTAGTAAGTGATCGACTGCTAATAATATATTCTCTGCGAGCAGGCTTATGGTAACCGGGCAGTCCAGCAGAACCAGGTCATATTTATCCTTAAAAAGATTCAAAATTTTTTTAAGCCTCTTTTTGGGGCTCCCGAGCTTATTAAAGCTGACATCCAAATTACGAAGAGAGAAATCAGCCGGAAGCAGGTCCAGGTTCTCATAATCCGTGCCTTTAATATTCCCGAAGACCTGACTCCCTCCTTTGATTAATCCCTTTGCCCCGGATTTCAGTGATGCTTTTACGCGGAAATAATATGTCGAGGAACCCTGCGGGTCCAGATCACAGAGCAGGGTCCTGGCGCCTGCCTGCGCCGCCAGATAGGCCAAGTTCACGGACGTCGCCGTCTTGCCCACGCCGCCTTTATTGCTGTAGATCCCAAGTACTGCCATTAAGCACCCGTTGATGTTTTTGAGGTGAAAAGTTTCCGGAACAAATCCCTGTTTTCATGAGACACAAAATCCATGAAAGTTTCAGCAGATGAAGTCTTAATCATTCCCCGCTCTCTCTCCAGTGCTCCAATCAGGCTGCCTATTGCGACAAGGGTTTTATTTGTATTCTTATGGTTTAAAGGCAACTCTTTTGTTATCTCAATAAGGTATTCCTCCTGGACACGGAGATCGTTAAAATCGCCAAGATTATCCTGCAACTTCTTTAAAAGCCTAATCCCATGATTTATCTTGCTGCTATGAAACAGGCTTGAAAAAAATTCCATTAAATATCTCAACTTTTTGCAATGTATCCTTAAAATATGGAGCTTCTTTTCATCGGCATCCTCCAGTATCCTATTGCCTGCCTTTACAACGCTTTTGTACTTTTTATAGATTCTTTTTCGTGCCAGATTAACCACGGGGATACCTGCATTTATCGCGCCGGGTGTATCCTGGTGTGGTTTATTTAAGAATGCCTCCCAGTCTGTCAAAATCTTTCTGAACCGCTTTGATTTCATTTCTTGAACTAAACTCTGTAACGCCTTTCCCCTTTTTTCCCGAAGGTAATCAAACAATGTGCCGATATCATCTCTCAGAACAGGCGGAAGCTTTGCCCTGTAACTATCCTCCTTGAGCAGATAAACATCCAGATCCCGTAATTCGTTGGAGAGCTTCCCCATAAAAGAAAAATCCTTCTTAAACCGCTCTGTTATCTTCGATGGGAAGACGCATTTAATCTGTCCCAGGGCCGATCGTGTCCTTCGTACAGCCACCCGGAAATCATGGACGAATTCTGTGTCGATATCCTGTTCAATCATCGATTCATTGATCCGAATTATCCCCAATAAAAAATGCAATATTACCTTTACCGCATCATCGGAACGCATAACCGGATCAAGCCGAATGTCTATTTTGGTGGAATAAGAACCGGGTCTTTTCCCGACGACCTCCATCCCTTTTAAAAAAGTATCATCCTCTTTGCCTCTTGCGATCCCCGATTCCTCCAGTCGTCCTGCGATATTTTGAGCGTATTCGGTGTATCCTCTAACCGGTTGGAGCAATAAATGATTTGATAACACCGGTGAATCTTCCCTTTTTGAGTATCGAATTTCTTCATGCACTAACCGCGCTACTGTTTTTTCATCCTGATTCAAAATACTATAAGTTGTTGATCTGGAATGTAATGTAACAAGCTTTAAAAGAGCCCGCATCTCTATAATAGGACCCAAATATTCTTTTAATTTATTCTCAGGCAACTGCCATACGAATACTGGCATGGATGTAATGTGCAGGCTTAAAAGGGGTTCCCGGTTCGATAGTTTGCCGAGGTATAGTTTTTTACCTGACTCATACAGGACAAGGGATTTATTAAATAAGCGCCAATCAAATGTGTCATAAAAAACTATTCCTGCGAATTTTTTCCGTCCTTTTTTGATTGCATACTGATCACTTATCAGTTTTATTAGACTCTGCACATCATAACCGGAATCCAGATCGAATTTTTGGCCATATTGCATTATTTTCTAACCGATTTACCTGCCGGCAAGATCTATGAATACTTTTTGAGGGGAACGTGGCTCCTCGTTTTCATCGGGCTGTCGAAGCACATAACTTCCATCGGGACACATATCCCAGGCTGAGCAGTTGTCATTCTCATAAACACGTAGGATCTCTTCAAGTTCATCTTTTATCCTTGGGTCCTCAACGGGCATTATGCTCTCCATCCTGCGGTCAAGATTACGCCTCATCCAGTCGGCCGAGCCTATGAAAAATTCAGGATCGCCACCGTTTTCGAACCTGTAGATACGGCCATGTTCCAAAAAGCGACCTAATGTACTGAAAACACTGATATTATCTGAAAGCCCTGGCACACGGGCCCGCAGGCAGCACATACCGCGTACATTGAGGCTTATGGGCACCCCTGCTTGACTGGCTTTATATAATTCCCCTATAATGCGGTCATCCTGGAGCTGATTCATCTTGGCGCGAATTCCTGAAGGACGGCCTTCCTTGCGATGTCTGACCTCACGGCGGATTAATTCGATAAATCGATCCAGTAAATTATGAGGTGCCACCATAAGTTTGGTGTATTTTTGAGAACCTATTGCCCCGGTCAGTTCGTTGAACAGGGTCGCGACATTTGTCCCCAGTTCCGGATCACAGCTCAATATCCCCAGGTCTTCATAAATACGGGCGGTTCCGGTATGATAGTTTCCGGTTCCCACATGAACGTAACGGCGAATGCCGTCTTCTTCCTCACGGACCACTAGGGCCAATTTTACGTGGGTCTTTAACCGTTCAACACCATAGGCGACATGCACCCCCTCTCTCTCCAGAAGCTTACCCCAAGCGATATTGGGCGCTTCATCGAAACGAGCGGTGATCTCCACCAAGACCGCCACCTGTTTGCCGTTACGCGCGGCTTCCACAAGAGCATTGATAATCGGCGACTGGCTGCTGGTACGGTATATGGTAATCTTGATGGCAAGCACGCGCGGATCAACGGCCGCGCACTGGATAAACCTCAATGTTGACGAGTCAAAGCTGTGATAGGGATGGTGAAGCAGAATGTCGCCCCGTCGGATTTTTGCGAAGATCTCTTCGGTTTCTCCTGGATTCAGTAAACGCAGGCGAGGATGTGTCACCGGTTCATGAGGCGGATCGCGCAGTTCCGTGTACCTCTCCACCTGGAATTTTGCCAAATCCGACAGCCCCAGCAGACCATCAGTTGGTTCAATATCCTTGATATCGGCCTGTAGCTGCTTGGCCAGCCAGCGCTGAAGTTTTTTCGGCATGCTGGAGCTGACCTGGAGCCGTACGACTCCTGCAAACTTTCTGCCCGTCAGCTCGTTGGTCACGGTGCCGATAAGGGAGCCGGGTGTTATATCTTCATCCTGATCGTCCAGAACGGTTTTTTCCCATGGATCATCTTTTGCGCCGCGGCTTACCCTGAAGAAATAACTCTTTACCCGGGACGCCCTGGGAAAGTATCCCCTCAGGTTGCATGCAATTACCTGCTCCAGTGGAACATAACCCGTTCCTTCGGACAAAGGAACCCAGCGCGGCCGGTTGGCAGGCACTTTGATCCGCACGAAACGGGTGTTCTTTTTGTTATTTTCCTTTACTGTCACCGCGAGATTCAATCCAAGGTTGCTTATAAACGGGAAGGGATGCGAAACATCCACAGCGAGTGGTGTAAGGATAGGCTCCACGGACTTACGGAAATATTGCTTCATATTAGCCCGCTGTTTTTTATTGAGCGCCTTATATTCCAGTATGGGAATTCCCGCTTTTTCCAGGGCGGGACGGAGTTCATCTCTAACCAGCCGCGAAACAATTACGGCCTGTTTCTGCAACTCATCCTGGCACATCTGTAATTCCTCTGTCGGCGTCAATCCCAAATGTGATAGTTTCTTTTTCTTAGTCCTACCCTTAAGTGCACCTATGCGCTTCATTGAGAACTCATCATATAGCATCCCCATGATGCCGACAAATTTAACACGCTCAAGCAATGGCAGATCAGGGTTCTCCGCGAGTGCAAGCACTCGTCGGGCGAAGATTAGCCAGCTAATCTCGCGGTTAATTAATATATCCGCAGGATCGGGATTCAGTTTTTCCGATTTAACCACAACGGTTTTCCCCTTGCCCGCAGATAATTTCCCGGCGGCTGAATCAGCTGTTACAACCTGTATGTCGCCCTTTTCGATTTTTTTATTTCTTTTTTCTTTGGGGTCCATAAGTCCTTGCTAATCCTCAGTGCAAATCCTGTAACGGTTCTTTATGTTAAATGATAGTCCACCCCTGGGAATAATGTCAATATTAATTATTCCCAGGAACATCTATAACTTCTTAAAATAAAACCCGATTTCGGACGGAATGTTTCTCTGTTGGGTAGCCCATATCCGTTATGACATTTTTCTTCCATACTTCTTTTTTTACTGTTATATTTGACCGATAAGGAATCAGGATATAGGGAAACGAAATCTTTCCAGCAGGAGGACAATATAATGAACTCTCACGCTGCACAGGGAGAACATCCGAAACCATCATTAGCTGGTGATCTCTGGGGAGGACTGGCCGCTATGCTTGTCGCTTTGCCATCCTCCATAGCTTTCGGGGTCCTTGTTTATTCAGCGCTCGGAAATGAATATGTCGGCATGGGAGCCCTTGCCGGTATAATAGGCGCCGCGACCCTCGGTATAGTCGCCCCTCTTGTCGGCAGAACCGGAGGACTGATATCCGCCCCCTGCGCCCCTTCAGCAGCGGTCCTGTCAGCACTTGTAGCCGGACTCCTTGCAGGAGGACAGGAAGGTCTTACTCCGGAAAAAATCCCTCAGCTGATCGCCCTTACGGCTCTCTTTTCAGCCATATTTCAGTTCATCTATGGGGCCATAGGCGTCGGCCGATTAATCAAGTTCGTCCCTTACACGGTAGTCAGCGGCTATTTATCAGGGGTCGGAGTACTTATCGCTCTAGGCCAGATACCAAAACTCTTCAGCTTCCCGAAAGGAACGGCATTATTTGAGGGGCTTCTTTCACCCGGGCTATGGAACGCGCCGGGACTTGCCGTTGGACTTTTTACAATGGCGGTAATGATCACGACACCTTATATTACAAGGAAAATCCCGGCCGCCATTCTTGCCCTTATAGGCGGCATGTTTGCCTATTTTATGCTCGCCTTCTTTTTACCTCAGCTCCTGGAGCTTCAGGATAACCATCTTATCATAGGTCCCATAACCGCTTCCGGATCTTTCCTGGGCGCAATGGCGTCCAGGGCAACCTCGCTGCTTTCTGTCGACATTGCCTCTGTAAGGCTGATACTCACCACCGCCCTCACCCTTTCGGTGCTTTTATGCGTCGATACACTAAAGACCTGTGTTGTGCTTGATGCCCTTACCCGCAGCAGACACAACTCAAATCGTGAGCTGATGGGTCAAGGGATCGGGAACCTTGCCACATTCCTGGCCGGAGGCATACCGGGCGCCGGAACCATGGGACCCACTCTTGTTAACGTAACCAGCGGAGGCAGGACACCCCGCGCCGGTGTCATCGAGGGGGTACTGGTTGTCATGACTCTTCTTTTGCTTAGCAAAGTCGTTGCGTGGGTCCCGATCGGTGCGCTGGCCGGAATCCTGCTCATCATCGCCTACCGGATGTTCGACTGGCGAAACATGCTGCGGCTCCTGAAATATCCTGCCGGGCGCTTGGACTTCGCGGTAATAGCGGCGGTTATATTTACCGCAGTCAGTGTGGATCTGATAGCGGCTTCCGGTGTTGGTGTAGCTCTGGCAATCCTGCTGTTTATCCGGGATCAGATTCGTGGTTCTGTAATCCGCAGGAAAAGGGGTCTTGATCAGGTATCGTCAAAGACACGCCGCCTGGATGCGGAGAGGGCGATCCTGGATCAGCAGGGCGGACAGGCTGTGTTTTGTGAACTCCAGGGGAACCTTTTTTTCGGCACCACCGACCAGCTCTTTTCACAATTGGAGTCCGACCTCAGGACAAAGCGTTTTATTTTACTCGATATGCGTCGTGTCCAGTCTATGGATTACACGGCGGCTCACCTTTTCGAACAGATGCAGGCGCAGATGGAGGAACGCGGAGGCAAACTGCTTTTCACGGGAATGCCTTCGGCGCTGCATGACCAACGCGACTTCGAGCGATACCTGGCGCAGCTTGGCGTGGTCAGGGAAGGCGGCGGGGTTATGGTCGCGGAGACGCTTGACGGCGCGCTCGAATGGATGGAGGAACGTATTTTAGAGGCATCTGGCCTTGTAAAAAAAGATGAGGAAAACCTTCTCGATCTGAAGGACTTCGACCTTTTTCGCCAGATCGACGAAAGGACACTCACGGGACTCGCCGACTGTGTGACTGAATTGTCGGTCCCTGAAGGAGACAAGGTTTTCTCCCAGGGTGATCATGGTGACGAGATATTCCTCGTTCGTAAAGGAAGCGTTCGGATACTTTTACCCCTTATGGGGAGCAAGCGCCATCACCTTGCAACCATTGGCCGTGGTGACTTCTTCGGCGAGCTCTCATTTCTTGATCGCACCTCGCGCTCCGCTGATGTTGAGGCAAAGGTCCCGACTGACCTTTACGTTCTCTCACGCTCCCGCTTTAACGAGCAGAGCCATTCAGACCCGGTTGTAGGTGTCCAGGTCTTCGCCCGCCTGGCCCTCGCCATAGCGAGGCGGCTCCGCCACACGGACGCCGAGCTGCAGGCCCTTGAGGAACGGTAATCAGGACGGGCAAAGTCACCATGCATTACAAAGATTTTTTCTACATATAAAAATCTATAGAAGCAGGATAATTGCGTAAGGTACATGCCAGGCCTCCGGCTCGGAGAGCGGGCGGAATGCTTCTCGATTATTAAACCTTATCTGGTCCTGACAACAACTGAGATGTACGCCTCCGCCCGCCTCGTTAGGCATTATGCGTCAACCTTGCCAGGAACGAGTTCGACCGAAAAAAGAGCTCCCCATACTGCGATCTTTATGCAATTTCCTGACCGGATGAGGCTGATTCAAAATAAAAAAGACAAAGTATTATTTAGACTATTTCATGGTGACCATCATGCTGATCTGGATCTCATTCTCCAGTGGCATAATGCTTATGTTGGCGGCGCGCTCCTCTTTTTCGTACACAAGCACAAACTGGCTACCCATTTTCATGGAAGTCTCTTCCGACCAGCCCCTTTCTGCCATCTCCTGACTGTAGGCACTGTGGACCTTGGAAGAGTCATCTTTAGTTGTCAGGGATACTGAATAGCCTTCAGGGATCTCCACGGCCATAATTGTCTTTGAGGGGCGGTAGATGAATACATCAGCGGGAAAACCATCAGGGATCTCAGATCCTTCCCCTGAGGTGACAGTGAACTTTCCTCCCTCGGTCTCGCCTTCGACTTTTATCTTATCTTCCGAGAGGTCCACGTCAGCCTTCGCTCCCGTTTGCTCTTCAATCTGCTTTTCTATTGCCTTTTCCTCGGCCGATTTTCCGCACCCGAATGCCAGAAAAATAAAACACACTACACAAAGAAGAAATCTTGCCATAACACATACACTCCTTTTATTGTTTACTCATTAAGCGATTATACGATTTTTCTATCATTTTGCCATGTATAAAGCCAGACAGAATAATAGTGGTGAGGATATATACTCGTTTTTTAATGCCACAGTATAAAGAATTTGGTTTTTTTGTCAATTTTACATCAAATCCAAAATCCACCATCAAATCTAAGACAATATAGTAATGATGCTGGATTTTGGCGTAACCCTGGTCACCAGCGAGGTGCTAGATGCAAGACGCCAAGGAGGGACGACTGAGGCGTATAAGTGATACGCCGCAAGAAGGAGCGATCGCAGGCAACGCAGCAGATGGCGCCTTGATGGTGGATCAGGGAAATTTAAATTTATCTCCCTGTTCCCTTGTGTCAGGGGCCAAACTAAAATTATCTGTCCGCTTCTTTGATCCGTAATGATGGCGAAAGAGTTAATTTTTTCATAAACGGATGTATTAAAAATTGATCTTTATTGATGAGAATTCTATTTAGATAGTACCCTAAGATCTCTATTTTACCTGCAAGCACGTCAGCACATTTTCTCCTTGATTTCGAAATGTTAGCCCCGTCTTATGTTTTCAACACAAAGCAATGCTAGGGATATATTATTATCATCTAGCACTGGAACATATATTGCATCGATAGACATTCGGGCAAAAAGCTCTGTGTTGGATTTGCATCTTATGCTTTCAAATGTTATTGATCATAACATTGACGGCTTCGTAAAAAGTCCCAAACCTCGTCACCCCGGCGCAGGCCGGGGTCCAGAAGCCATTGAAAATACTGGATTCCGCGATCAAGTCGCGGAATGACAAATAAGATAAATTTGACTTTTTACAGGGCTGTCAACATTGATTATAAAATCCGGAAAAGCTTCAGGATCAGCTTAAAAACTATGTCCGGTCCATTCGCGGCAAGATGCAGTATCTTGTCCCAACAATGGCGATCTTTTCAGCCCAGGAAAATGAACCCACAATCTGGTGGTACAAGGCCATAATCGAATCCGGCATGGAATTTTATTTTCCACGGGCGGAAGGATAATATTTTACGAAAAATAGTTATTGGTATGGAGATCAAATGAAAAATTTCAAATCGCATCTGATTTATACGGGTATGTTCGGTTTTTCTGTTCTTTTGTTAAATTTTATTTTTAGTCCTTGCATATGGGCAATTGATTTTTCAGCGAACATCAAACAGGAACTGCTGAACCAAAAATTGGAAGGGGAAATACATGTATCCGGAGACTATTATCGGGTAACACTTTCTCCGCCGAATGCTGAAGAAAATACTCATCTTATTATCACTGTGGATCGCCGGAAGGGCAAAACATTTATCCTGAGCCCAGAAACCAATACGTATCAGGAACATGACAATTTTACCATTTCCGCCTATATGGCAGATCCGTTCCAAACCATTACACATCTTGAACATACCGTTATTAAAAAGAAAATCGGGAGCGAAACCATAGCCGGTTATGTCTGCGACCATTATGGATATTATGATCATGACTTCA
>JAFGDF010000239.1 GCA_016932235.1 Deltaproteobacteria bacterium
GAATAGACCCTTGAAAAGGCATAAAGCATGGATATCAGTTCACCGATAGTGTGATTAAAATAGATCTTGCCCACGATCAGGATCGCGGGAAGGATAAGAAATACGGTTGAATCCATCAGCGGGCTGAGCCCCAGATTCCAGCGGTTCCAGCGCATAATTTTATTATACAGAAGATCTGCCGCCTCCTTGAACCTCTTAACCTGTATTTCTCCTAAGCAAAAACCCTGAATAACCTTTAGACAGAGCAGGGTCTCCTGATAGTTGGATGTTATACTGGCGGTAGCCTCCTGGACCCTTGTGGAATGTTTTTTGACCTTTATGCCGAATAGCCTTATGAGACCCACTATCAACGGGACGGTAATGATAACAATCAATGTCAACTTATAATTCATAAGCATAAGAAAGATGAAAAAGACAAATGCCGTAAGGGGATGCTGGACAAGACCGACAAGGATATTTGCGATACGTTCCTGCATTACTGTCAGGTCGGCTGTAGAGCGGGATATCAGTTCGCCGGCCTTGTTTTTATGATAAAATCCCTGGTGCAGAGAGATGAATCGATTGTAGAGGTCAATCCTCAGGGATCTGATGGCCCTGTTTGAAAAGGCCGCGGCCGCGTACTGGGCGAAATAGGTGGAGATCGATTTAAGCAGTACCGATATAAAGGCTATTAGTGTGAGGAGCATTAAAAGAAGATTTGGTGATATCTCTTTGATCAATACCAGTTCAGTACGTTCCCATGAAAAGATGCTTCCGGGCGTTATGGTAATCCATGGTATTTTCCACATGGCCGGATCAGAGGCGCTCTTCATGCCTTCGTCCACGAAAGGCTGGAGAAGATAGGCCGGGACTACCACAAAGAGCGCAGATATGGCCGTAAGAAAGATTGAACATAGGACCAGACCACGATGTCTACCTACATAAAAAGCAATGTCTTTCCCTAGTATTCGGTCTAACATTTTATATTATTCCAATGCCTAACTGATAATCAATTTCATCTGTTTAACCTCTAACTCAACACCTATATTTAGGCATATCCCCTGGATCTCCTTTTTCATTTCCGCGCCATTTTTTCTGAAGGAAACAATGATCTCCTTTATACCGTATTTTCTTATATTTTCCTCCAGGTGGTCCTTTCCGCCCAGGACGGGATATCCCTGGATCTTTCTGCCATGGGTCTTCCGGTTGTCGTCTATAAAACCGACCAGGGCAAGCCCCAGGGTCCTGTTCGTTTCGATCTCTTTCATGGCCATCTGTCCTCCTACCCCTACTCCGTAGATAAGGGTAGGCTTGCCTTTCTGGTTACCTTTTCTGATTTCCTCATCAAGGAGCCGAAATGAGAGTCTCGACAGGGAAACGAACAAAAGCATTAAAAGCCAATAGATTACAAAAACAGCCCTTGAAAAACTATGAAAACGGTAAATAAATAGTATAATAAGCATTGGTGTCAGGGTCCCGGCGGTAATGGACTTGACATATCCAATGAGATCCCTGAGACTCGTCCTTTCCCACATCCCCCTGTAAATACCCATTAAAAAAAACCAGAGTATCTGGCAGGCGATCATGATAGGCAGGGACATGATAAAATAGTCGAAGTTTCCTCCCAGATTGCCCCCGAACCGGAGAAGGTATGCCGTATAGTAGGCCACGGTTATAAGGATAAAATCTAAAAAAACCTCAAAGAGTCTTCGGCGGTAGGTGATGTCTATGAGGATGGGTGTTATCCTTCCTCCTCCATTATTTGTAAGGATTGAACTTTCCCCGTATACCTTGACTTTGGCAAGATAGATCCAGAAAAACAGGATAAATAAACAGTAAAGGATAATTATCAGAAGGCTGATGCCGATTTCCAGATGGCCCATGGCAAGGGCGATCGCCCCTGAGATGATCGAGAAGATATAAAGGACTATCACGGCCTTTCTTTCGGAAAACCCGATAGCGACCATACGGTGAGAAGAGTGGTCTTTCCCCCCCTGGGAGATGGGCCTGCTGAATAATTTCCTCATCAGACTCACAAATCCCGTATCCAGAATAGGGATAAATAAAATCAGGATGGGAATCGCGATCACCGAGATCAGATGTCCGGCGCCTCCACCCACCGGTTCACCCCCGCCTGCCATTCCGGTCATGCCGGAAAGCATAAACCCGATAAAAAGGCTGCCCGAGTCTCCCATGAATATGGAGGCCGGATTTATATTATATATGAGAAAACCGAGGATGGAACCGAGGTAGACGGCGCTCATAAGCATAACCGGCTGACTTCCCTCTCCGCTGTCAAGATTCAGATAGTGGATTAAAAAAAGAAAGACCCCGGATATAAAAGCTATACCCGCTGCCAAACCATCCATATTGTCGAGCAGATTAAAGGCATTGGTAATACCTACAATCCACACTATGGAAAGGAATAGATTGATCGTCTTGAAAAAGGTCCAGTCGAGCCTGAATCCGAAAATAATCAGTATGGATGTAATGACTATCTGGCCCGCCAGTTTATGCTGGGGGACCATATTGTAGATATCGTCCGCAAGGCCTAAAATAAATATCCCGGATGCACATAATACCATGGGAAGAAAGGGGTGCCCAAGCGTCTTCCAGTCTATAATCCATACGGCGAGAAACCAGACTACTATGAATGGAGCGAAGATTCCAATCCCGCCCATAAGGGCGGTCTCCTTTTTATGCCAGCGGTTATCTTTGGGTACGGCTACATATCCCCTCGCGATGGCCTCCTTTCTGATAAAAGGCGTTAAAATCGCGGATAACAGGAAGCTCGCGATAAAGAGAATCAGATAGGAATATATTGGTAATATCTTCATTTGTTAGAATGTATCTTCATCAATAAAACAGACTTTCAACCTGAAACCATCTCAGAATACAATTTTTCCATATCTTTTACCAGCCTATCCATGGAAAAATTATCCTTTACGAACTCCCGGGAACGGGTTGCGATATTGTGTGAAAAAGCCTGATTATCGGCCAGATATTTTATGGCCGAGGCCATAATATCGCTTCTTCCGGAGGGGACAAGCAATCCATGCCGCATGATCTTGAAACCCTCCGTCTCTTTTTCAAAGGGGCCCATCAGATCCGGTAGGCCGCCAACGTCTGTTCCGACAACCGGGATACCTGCGGCCATCGCCTCGATCAATGTGACAGGAGTCCCTTCATTTATGGATGTCAGCACGACAGTATCCATTGCCCTGTAAACCTCGGGCATATCCCTCTGCCATCCTGTGAACTTCACAAAATCCTGAAGCCCGAGCTGCTTCGATTGCAGGACAAGATCTTCCCTTAATTCTCCGTCTCCCACAATGAAAAATCTGAATTTATTGATTATACCTCTCTTTTTCAATACCTCCATCATTTCCAGGAACATTCTATGATTTTTTATTGGTGTCAGTCTGCCGATAATTCCGACAATGAAAACTTCTTCATCCGTTCCGGGAAAAAATTTTTCAAGGAGTCTCCCGGCCTCTTGGGAGGATCTTAAAAAAGGGGAAAGATCAAATCCCAGGGGTATAATCCTGATCCGGCCGGACCCGGTTATCCTGTATTTTTTACAGATATCGTATTGCTGGAGGGAGCTTATTACAATTATCCTGTCGGTGAAAAGGGCGAGAAATCTCTCGATAATAATGAAGAAGAGGGTCTTCGACGGCCTGAAATAGCCGTGAAATACATGTCCGTGAAAGGTATGGACCAATCTGATTCGATTATTTTTTCCTTTAAAAATATTGTGGATAATCCCTGCCAATCGTCCTAATGTGCCTGCCTTGGCCGTGTGTGTATGGATGATATCAGGTTTGAATTGTTTGATGATCTTTCGGAGTTCCTTAAAAGTTCTCCGGTCATCAAGGATGGAAATCTCACGACCAAGGTGCGGAATAAAAAAAGGGCTTATGCCTTTTTCCGTTGCCAGATATGACATGTCTCCCTCAAGGGGGCCCACTTTACCACAAACCAGAAGGGAATTGTATTGTTTTTGGGACAAGTTTTCGATAAGGGAGATGGCATATACTGCAGGACCTCCAATATTAAGCCGGGCGATAATTTGAAGTACATTTATAGGTTTTTCAGAGGACACTTTTTCAGTCCATTAAATTGTGAAGCAATTTTATCTCTCTACATGCATCATCAAATATATTCCAAAGAGGACAAATATCAGGTTTGCAGTCCAGGCTGAAAATATCGGGGGCAAGACACCGGCAAGGCCTAATGATCGGGAAAGACTCATCATAAACATATAGAGAAAGCATAAACCGATCCCGGCGGTAATGGCGAGGGGCATGCCACCTTTTTTAAGATTCAGCGCAACAGGAATACCAAGTATTGCAAGGACGAAACTTATCAATGGGTAGGCAATTTTGAAATTCATATCCACAAGATA
>JAFGDF010000240.1 GCA_016932235.1 Deltaproteobacteria bacterium
CCGACCCTTGATTTCCTTTATCCTATTCTGGCGGTTGTCCCTTGCCAACTTCTGGCATATTACTGCGCCAATTTTTTAAAAAGGGATATAGATAAACCCAGAAACCTGGCAAAGAGCGTGACAGTGGAGTAGTGACAGGGATGATTTTAATTGACAAGGGCCCCATGACAAACGCCATTAAAAAAAGAAACCTGCTCGCAGTTAGGGCAACTAAAGCCCTTGCAGGAATTTTTCTTTTTCCATTCTTTAGAGTTCAAACAAGCGGTTCGGAAAACATTTCTGAAAATGGGTCCTTTGTCTTATTGGTCAAGCACCAGCGATGGGAGGATATCCCCCTGCTGGGTCTATCTGTTAAAAGGGAACTTTACTATGTAGCCAAATCCGAACTTTTCGCAAACCCGATTTCGAGGTGTTACATATCATCCATAGGTGGGGTGCCCTTAGACAGGAAAAATCCTGCAAGGAGCCATTCATCCATAGGTCTTATAACAGAATTTTTAAGAGATGGTGAAGGGATTGTAATTTTTCCGGAAGGCACATATTTTAAAGGACATATGGGGCCAATACGCGTGGGATTAATCAAACACATAATTTCCAGTGTGCCCGCGATTTTTATCCCGGTGGGATTCGAGTATTCAGGGAGGCGATGGCGGCGATCGGTTCAAATAAGGATCGGCAAACCTATTCGAGGGGAGGGTATTAATGATTTGAACAGGCTTGTTGATTATGCCGGCAGAGAGATATCAAGGCTTTCGGGGCTGGACCTGTAGGTGGGGAGTATCATAATTGGAACAACCCAAAATATTACACGAGATGCAGTTATGAAAATGGAAAAGATCTTTCAAAAAATAGAGGCCTATGGAGACGAAATTATCGATTTTCAGAGGGAACTCACATCAAAGATCGCCCTTGGGCCTGCCAACGGCGGTACGGGTGAACATGAGAAGGCACTTTACCTCAAAGAAAAACTTCAGGATCTAAATCCCTACCGACTTGAGATGATAAACGCCCCTGACCCCGGGGCAAGGGAAGGATTCAGACCGAATATAGTGGCACAATGGAAGGGAAAATTCCATGGCCCCACGGTGTGGATACTGTGCCATATGGATATTGTCCCCCCGGGCGATCTGTCCCTGTGGGAGAGCGACCCTTATATTTTAAGGCTGGATGGCGACAGGATAATCGGCCGGGGAGTTGAAGATAATCAACACGGAATCGTGAGCTCATATCTTGCTCTTAAAGGGATCCGGGACGCCGGATTCGATCCAGAATTGCCCATCGGTCTTGTTTATGTAGCTGATGAAGAGACGGGAAGTGAGTTCGGGCTGGAATACCTTTTAAGGAATCACATGGATCTCTTTAAAAAAGAGGATCTGATAATCGTCCCGGACGGCGGAAATGAAAAGGGTACGATGATAGAGGTTGCTGAAAAATCCATGTTATGGCTCAAGTTTACAGTTAACGGACGTCAATGTCATGCCAGTATACCGGATAAAGGTAAAAACAGTCTTTACGGTATTGCGAGGCTGATTATCGCCCTTGATGAGTTAAAGGATAAATACAACCTTACGGATGATCTGTTCAGTCCGCGACAGTCGACCTTCGAGCCTACAAAAATTGAAGCCAATGTTCCGAATATAAATACGATACCCGGAAGAGATGTATTTTATCTTGACTGCCGTATCTTACCTGTCTATGCCGTAGATGAGATCTATGGGACCGCTTCCGGTATAGCGAAAGATCTGGAAAAACAACTTGGTCTCTCCATAGATATAACCACGGTTTACAGACTGGACGCGGTTAATCCGACATCCGTTGACGCCGCTATTGTAAAGACTCTTGCAGGTGCCATTAAGGAGGTGAAAGGCCTTGAGGCGAAACCTATGGGGATAGGAGGCGGGACCGTGGCC
This sequence comes from Deltaproteobacteria bacterium, assembly GCA_016932235.1. The sequence goes on from JAFGDF010000240.1 coordinate 1,911, forward strand.
GCCTTTTTTAGACAGGCAGGTCTTCCCGCCGCCGTATGGATGACGACCCATGATACTGCCCACCAACCCAATGAGTACACACTTATCAGTGATATTATCACCGATGCCAAGATCTTTGCATGTGTCTATATGAATAGATATTAATCCATATAAATCCCTTGAAAACGCAACCTAAAAACAAGATAAAAAGATTTCTTGATCAGGGAGTTCAGGAAGGAGTTTTCCCCGGGGCCGTCCTTATAGCCGCCAGAGGAGGCAAGACCCTGTTTTTCCATAGCGCAGGATACCTCTCTTTGTTCCCTAAGCCTGTCAGGATGAAAAAGGATACGATATTTGATCTCGCGTCTCTCACAAAACCCCTGGCTACAACCCTTGCCCTGATGAAGCTGGCGGATGAAGGGGAGATTTTCCTGGATCAACCCATTTCAGAAATCTTTTCCTGGCCTTTACCGGATGATAAAGCCGGCATAACTGTTCGTATGCTTTTAAGCCATTCCTCTGGTTTTGCTGCGTGGGAGCCTTTCTATCTCAATCCTGGCAGGGTAAAAAAAGAGATGAGAAAAATCGTTACTCGAAAACGGATTATGGAAGGAGTTCTGGTCTGCAGACCGGGAGAAGCGCACATTTACAGTGATCTCGGATTCATTATGCTGGAATGGGTTATTGAGAAGATTTCAGGAATACCGCTCCATCTTTTCGTTCAAAACACCTTTTATCAACCATTATCACTGAAAAGGATATATCTCTATAATGGTACTCTGCCTGATAATATCCAAAAAGACATGATTGCCGCAACTGAAAAATGTCCCTGGAGAAAGAGGATAATTCATGGTGAGGTCCATGATGAAAACGCCTATTTCCTTGGAGGATATTCGGGACATGCGGGTCTATTTTCATGTGCCGGGGACATTCTTGCGATTATGAACATGTTAAGAGGACACTATCTCGGCGAGAGGGAGGACTATTTCAGACGAGAGACCGTAAGAGAATTTTTCAGGAGACAGGATATCATCAGAGACTGCTTTTACGCCCTTGGTTGGGATACGCCATCAATGGAAGGATCAAGTTCTGGTATGTATTTTTCACCTAATAGTATCGGGCATCTTGGTTTTACAGGGACATCCCTGTGGATGGACCTTGACAGGGATCTTACCGTAATCCTCCTCACCAACCGGGTTCATCCTACAAGGGAGAATCAGAAAATAAAGGAATTCAGACCCCTGCTTCATGATTTGATCGTTCAGGAGATTTATGGGCGACAAACCATTTATACAGAGCGCATTAAATAATTGCTAACTCTATTTATAAAAATAGGATCAGCCCCAATTTAGTTGGTCGATGATAAGGATTCAAGGGGTCGAGGATTCAAGGATTCAAGTGAAATGCTTAAAAATTACAAAGAACTCAAG
>JAFGDF010000031.1 GCA_016932235.1 Deltaproteobacteria bacterium
GGGGCTCAGAGGCAGGTCATCATTAATTATTAATCCCCCCTTTTGATTAATCCTCCCGACAAGGGCATTGAGCGTATGAATCGCCATGAACTCGTAAAGGCTCCCGTATATCTCGCCTTTACCCTTGCCGCAGAGCGCCACCGGGGCCTTGGCCCTTGCAAAGGCCCTGGCAATAGAGGCAATCTCTTTGCCGTCAATCCCGGTGATCTTTTCGACCGTTCCGGGTGAATATTTTTCCAGGAGCATCCCTTTGAAACCCGTATGGCTCCGTCCGTCCGGAGAAGTCCAGTCGGAAAAGCCAAAACTGTAATTTTCTACAAACCGGGAATCATAGAGCCCTTCACTTACGATGACATTGGCAATGCCCAGGGCCAGAGCGGTCTCCGTTCCCGGTTTCGCAGGGACCCATTGATCAGCCTTGGCCGCGGTATTGGATAACCGGGATTCAATCTGTACTACTTTTACATTCCCCTTTAAGGCGCCGGACCTCCACAATCCCCATGTGTTGATAACCCTGCCGGGTGCGCCCCATCCTTCCAGGAGACCGCTTCCGAAACTGAGTATATAATCCGCGTTTTCCAGATCATAGGCTACAGGACCTCTGCTCCCGGTCAGCAGGTTGCAGGCAATACGGGCTGTATCTTCCGAAGACGGCATTCTCAAATAATTCGGGCTTCCAATAGCCTTGAAAAGTCGTTCCACCAGAATTCCCATCGTCGATCCCACAGGGTTTCCGTCTATTGCGGCAAGGGCTCCGGCTTTCCCGGCCTTTCGAAGGTCGGAGATCCTTTTTGCGATGGTATCAAGGGCCTCATCCCATGAAATGACCTGAAACTCTCCGGAACCTCTCGGACCGACACGTTTTGCCGGCCCTGCAAAGCGCCCTTTTTCATTATACAGCAGTTGCAGGCCGCCCGCACCTACCGGGCAGATGCCGCCCGGATTAACCGGATAATCGGTGCGCCCTTCGATCTTCACCGCCCGACCTTCCACCTTTCTGACTTCAATTCCGCAACCCCCGGGACAGAGTGTACAGACCGATTTTACCTTAGTAAACTCCCCCGCAGGCGGCACCGGAACCCATGGCCAGTTCTGGGTCCATATGGCGCTGTCGTCCGCCAGTTTCCAGGGGATCGGAGACAGGCCTGTTCCCACCGCTCCGCCGATGATCAATTTTAAAAAGTTTCTTCTGTTAAGGGCCAAAAGCTCGGTAATATCTTTTCCGTTGAATTCCATATCCTTATTCCCCTTATTTATGGCATACAAAACAGGCGTTATTATCTTCCCGGCCTTTTTCCGTATGACATTCCGCGCAATCATCCATTTTCATGCGATCCCAGGTATTTGATTTATAACCCGCGATATTCTTTCCCCATATATTGATGCTGTAACCGGTAATCCAATTTTTCTGATATGGGGCCAGTAAATGTGTTTTACCGTGATCACCGTGGCAGGCCTGGCAATCTAGTTCTCCCATCTTCACATGAGCTATATGAGAGAAATATACACAATCCGGTTGCCTGGAATAAGAGAACCATGGGATCTCTTTCTCTTCAGCTACATAGGTTTTAAGAAAAAATTCCTCTTCCGGGGTTTCGCCAAGAGGAGATTCCGGATCATCATGGCACATCATGCATAGTTCCAGCTTGGGGATGCCGCTGAATGTGCCGTCATCGCGAATTGTGTGGCAATAAAGGCATTTTTCCTTTTCCGTTTCCCCCTCTATTCCATCAGCTATATCCGAATCCATGTGGATGGCATGGCTGAAATTGAAAGGTTGTTCCTGCTTTGAATAGAGCACCATGGGAAAAAGTATCCAGCCCACAAAAAGGGCGGGAATAAGTCCTGCGGCAAAATAGATCAGACCACTCCCGAATGGATCGGATACCAGTTTTGAAAAATAGGAAAGAAACAGGTGAATAACGGATAATATCCCCCCGCCCTTTGAAGACTTCTGAGAGGAATGTTCTTGATTTTCCATTGGTTAGGCCTCTTAGAATATAGAGTTGAATATCATAATGAACAGGATAACAGATGTTGGGTATTTACCCGAGCACCCCTTTTTTGTCAAGGGAAAAGCCGCTAAAATGATCGTCAGGGAGTATAAAGAATGACGAGACATCGGGTTGTCTCATTCCCGTTATTCTTTAATTTATGGGGGACCTCTGAATTAAAGTGAATGCTTTCCCCGACTTTCAGATGGTTTACCTTGTTATCCAGGGTGAGCTCAAGGCTCCCTTCCATAACATAGATGAACTCTTCACCTTCATGCCTGTAAGCGACAGGTTTATGAGCCTGCCTGGGCTCAATAGTGATCATAAAGCCCCTCAGATGCTGATTTTCAGCGCCCGGGGTGAGTGTCTGATAATAGTAATTCTTCGTCCGCTTGATAAATGCCTGAGACCTCTGATCCTGAATGGCCGACTTTTCCTCATCCTTTAGAAAGGTCCCCGGATTAACCCCCAGGGCCTTTGATAGACCAAGGAGAAAACTCACAGAGGGGACCACCTCGTTTCCTTCGACCTGAAGAATGAATTCGGGCGTCTGGCCCGTACTCTGTGCCAGTTCCTCAACATTCCATCCGTGGGATTCCCTTAGTTTTTGTACCTTTTCTCCAAAACCGTCTCCCTGCTCATGTACCTTTTCCCCTCCTAACACATCTGCAAGGTCACGCATGACCATCTTCTTTATCCTGCTGATTAAGAGAGGGAGAAATGTTGATGAATCGGCCACTATCCCAACATCCGCCACATTAAAGATCGGGGCCCCCGGATCCCGGTTTATGGCAATAATAGTTTTTGATTCGACTATTCCTGCTGAATATTGTATGGCACCGGATGTGCCGACGGAAATAAGCAGTTTTGGTCTGACACTCTTGCCCGTTTGTCCGATGAGTCTGTCCTCAGCGACCCAATGATACAGGACCGGGGGCCTTGTGGCGCCGATTTCCCCACCCAGCACGGCGGAAAGGCCGCGAACAAGACCGAAATTTTCGGCATTCATCATGCCTGCCCCTCCAACAACTACTATTTCAGCGTTTTCCAGTTTCCGGCGTTCTCCGCTCTCTGCGGAAATGGATGTGAATCTGATCTTTTCCGATAGAGTAATCCCCCTCACATCTATCCTTTCAACGGATCCGGGATCTCCTCTGAGTGTGGAGGGTTTAAATGCATGGGGTTGAACCGTCATAAAACCGGTACTATCCATGTTGGAAAAGGTCAGATCCGCCATGACCTCGCCTCCCCATGAAGGGCAGCCGGCTATTATACTTCCTCCATCTATCCTAAGATCAACACAATCGGCGATGAGACCACCATTGCACAAACGGGCGCAACGTGCGGCCAGTTCACGGCCAAAATCGGTTAAGGGGAAAAAAACGGCCTTTGGTCTCCGTTCATTAATAACCTGATAAAAGGCCTGTGCATAGGTTTCGGGAAAAGGCGGTATGTCAGGGTTCTGTATAATTAAATAGACCTTATCAGCGCCCTTTGAAAGACAATCCTCCACTGCCTGCTCGACCGTCAGATCCGTGAAAAGGTCCTTTAATTCCTTTCCTTGAGAAATATCCGGGGGTCCTGGAAAAATCGCCACAGCCTTGCCGTCTAAAGGTCCTGCCAGTTGTCGCGCCGCTGCCAGGATATTCATGGAGAGGTTGAAAAGTCTCTGATTTCTCAGGTCTATATAGACCCAGATATCATTTGATATAAAAATTTTATCCCACATACCCCGATTCCTTGAGCCTTTTGACGATCTCATCAGCCTGTTCTTCGGGGAAACCGGAAATAAATTCACATTTTCTCTTCATTGAGACCCTTTTCATAGAGACCACCCTTGTAGGTGATCCATGTTCACCCACCTGGTCCCGGGAGATCCCCAGCTTCTTCAAGGTCATTTTTTCAACAGACACTTTTTTAAAGGCCCTTTCGATACCGTGAAGGGAAGAATCCCTTGTTTCTATTGCTTCCGGGTGAATAGTCAGGGCGCAGGGCGGAGAGACTTCACAGGATAGGACAAACCCGTCAGATCTGCATACAGCCTTGAAACCGGTGTCTCCGTATTCCAGGTTGCAGACCCCCGTTACCAGGGGAAGATCGATACTAACAGCAGTCTGGGGGCCTACCTGTCCGGTATCACTGTCTGATGTTCGTGTGCCGAACAGAACAAGATCAAAGGGTTTTAACTTCAGAAGCGCCGCTCCAAGGGCGGTTGAAGTAGCCAGTGTATCCGACCCCGCGAGGGCGGGATCTGAAATAATTACGGCATTGTCCACACCCATTGATATGGCCTCATACAGGGCAGTGGCACCTGCCTCAGGTCCCATGGAAAGAGCCGTAACCTTTCCACCCATCTCATCACGAAGCCGGAGGGCCATCTCAATGGCGGGCCGGTCGAATGGATTCAATGCGCAGTTCTCGGGCAATCTGACAATTCGTCCCTCAGGCGCCTCCAATACCACGGATTTTATGCATACGATTATATGAAGTGGCATGAACTCTCACCTTTAAACTATACAGAGCGCAGTAAATAATTGCTGATTCTTTTTATAATAATATATTTTCATCATAAACAAGAAGGTCTGTGCACAGAGGCAAAGGTCTCACGTCACACGGCACAAGGGTTTGATCTTTTCCCTTTCTCCTCACACCTCACGCCTTACACCTCTCCCTTACGCCCTGCGCCTTATCTCTTATGTCTTTTCCCTGACACTATGCCCTGCGCCTTATTTATACTCCTCCAAAACACTGCGAGCGATCACCATCCTGTGGATCTCCGCAGTCCCCTCATAGATCCGGGTCACCCTGGCATCACGATAATACCTCTCCACAGGATATGATTTCACATAACCGTACCCCCCGTGGATCTGAACGGCCATATCGGCTACTTTGCTGGAAATCTCCGATGCATAGAGTTTGGCCATGGCCGATTCCTTTGAAAAAGGCCTCCCGCCGTCCTTCAGGGCAGCCGCCCTGTATATAAGCAGGCGTGCGGCATCCACCTGGGTTGCCATATCGGCAATCATTAACTGTACTGCCTGATGCCTTGAGATAGGCACACCGAACTGGTGCCTCTGCTTGGAATAACGGACCCCCGCGTCCATGGCAGCCTGGGCGATCCCCAGTGCCTGGGCCGCTATACCGATCCTGCCGGTATCCAGGGCCGCCAGGCCGATCTTCATCCCCTGCCCTTCCTTTCCAAGGAGATTTTCCGTTGGTATGCGGCAGTCGTAGAGCCGGATGGATGCAACTGAATTGGCACGGTTGCCGGAGAGGTCTTCCAGATCACCCACCTCAAAACCCGGCATCCCGCGTTCTGCTACAATTACACTTAGGCCCCTGTGGCCTGCTGTCGGGTCTGTCTTGGTAAAAATCAGACATGTATCCGCCACACCGCCGTTCGTGACAAGGACCTTATTTGCGTTCACTATGTAATGATCACCGTCACGTATGGCCGTGGATTCCACTCCGGAGACATCCGAACCCACATTGGGTTCGGTAAGGCAAAAGGCGCCTATCTTTTCACCTCTGGCAAGAGCGGGAACCCACCTCTTTTTTTGCTCTTCAGAGCCGAAGGCCACTATGGGATAGACTCCGACGCTGTTATGGACGGTGACACAGAGGCCCAGGCCGGCACATGCCCTTGAAATCTCTTCAATAACAATACAATAGCTTATTGAATCCATGCCCGGTCCGCCAAGCTCTTCAGGGACCTGGATCCCGAAGTAGCCCAGTCTTCCCATCTTTTCCACGACTTCCCAGGGAAATCTGGCCTCCAAATCAATCTCCCGGGCAATGGGCTCCAGTTCACGTTCACAAAAAGAGCGTACCGAGCGCCTTACAATATGGTGTTTTTCACTAATATTCATAAAAACCGCGACCGGTCTTCCTCCCCAGCCAGCCGGCCTCCACATATTTTCTCAACAACGGGCAGGGCCGGTACTTGGAATCCTTGAATCCGTCATACATTGTTTCCATAATAGCCAGGCATGTATCCAGTCCTATCAGGTCCGCCAGTGTCAGGGGCCCCATGGGGTGATTGGCCCCCAATCTCATCACCGTATCGATATCCTCCCTGGATCCTACCCCCTGATAGAGGCAAAAGACGGCCTCATTTATCATCGGGATGAGTATCCTGTTTGCGATAAACCCGGGATAATCATTTGCAAGGGCGGGTGTTTTCCCGAATTTCTCAGCAAGATCCCAGGTAACCTTGAAGGTTTCATCGGAAGTCGCTATCCCCCGGATCACCTCCACAAGCTTCATTACCGGGACAGGGTTCATAAAATGCATGCCGATCACCTTTTCCGGTCTGCCGGTCTGAGACCCGATTCGACCTATAGGGATTGAGGATGTATTGGTGGCAAGTATTATTTCAGGCCGGCATATCTCATCAAGGTCCTTGAAGATCTTAAATTTCAGGTCTTCCCTTTCCACGGCTGCCTCAACTACAAAATCGGCCGGAGCCATATCCTTTAAATTAATACTGGTCTTAATTCGGGCCAGGGCGGCATCCCGATCCTCTTTGGATATCTTTCCCTTATCCAGGCTTCGATCAAGATTCTTTGTGATAGTTGCAAGACCTTTCCGAACAAATTCATCCGCTATATCGTTCATAATCACATTAAGTCCGCTCATTGCCGCAACCTGAGCGATTCCATTACCCATCTGACCCGCTCCTATTACTCCAAATGTCTTTACTTCCATAACTTCCTCCTCTTTAATAGTAAGAATTTTATAACATCTCCGTTCAAAGTCTATCGCTTCACCACCATTGCAACGGCTTCACCGCCTCCCAGACAGAGGCAGGCCAGCCCGATTCTGTTGTCCCTCCGCATCATTTCATAAAGCAGGGTAACCAGTACCCGGCACCCGCTCGCTCCGATCGGATGTCCAAGCGCCACGGCCCCTCCATTTACATTCACTTTTTCCGGATCCAGATTAAGCTCTCTTATTATAGCCACGGAAGAACCGCTGAATGCCTCGTTGATCTCAAAGAGATCCACATCATCGATAGAGATTCCTTCTTTTTTAAGGCACTTGGGTATTGCCCATACGGGCGCCACAAGCACATATTTCATGTCTATGCCATAGGAGGCCTGAGCGCCTATGGTTGCCATGATATTACATCCCAGTTCTTCCGCCCTTTCCCTGGACATGACAACAACCGCCGAAGCCCCGTCGCTTATAATCGAAGAATTCCCGGCGGTACCCATGCCGTCTTTTTTAAAGGCCCCCGGCATCTTTGACAAAATCTCATAGCTGGTTTCCCTCGGACATTCGTCACGATCAAACATAACCGGTTCACCCTTTCTCTGAGGTATCTCAACAGGCATAATTTCGTCCCTGAATCTTCCTGACTCAATAGCGTCCAGCGCCCTCCTGTATGACTCGCAGGCGAATCGATCCTGATCTTCCCTGGTGATGTTGTATTTTTCGGAACATAATTCGTTGGAAATACCCATATGAAAATCATTTACCACATCCCAGAGGCCGTCATGCACCATGTGATCCTCGATCCTGGCCGCCCCCATCCGGTACCCGAAACGCCCCTTCTCCAGATAGTAGGGGGCCATGCTCATGCTCTCCATGCCCCCTGCTACGATCACATCCGCGTCCCCCACCTGAATTGCCTGTGCTGCCAGCATAACCGATTTCAGGGATGAACCGCATACCTTGTTGATTGTAATGCATTCTATTTCCCAGGGCATGTGGGCCTGGACGGCCGCCTGCTTTGCAGGGTTCTGGCCGTATCCGCAGGGAAGAACGATTCCCATGATAGCCTCATTGACAATCTCTTTATTAATCCCGGCCCGCTTGACTGCCTCCTCGATCATAAGTGCCCCGAGTTTGGTTGCCGGAATATTTCCCAGGGCACCGTTAAAAGCACCTATGGGAGTCCTGACACCGCTCACAATAACCGCTTCCTTCATAAGTCAGCTCCTTTATCATTATTATTTCATATCAACCGAGCCTTTTTATATCATCCACCAGCGCCTGAACCGCAGCAGCAGAGTCATTTAAGGCAATCTGCTCCTCATCCGTCAGTTTTAACTGAATTATTTCCTCTACTCCTTTCTCCCCCAGTTTCACCGGAACACCTATAAAGAGATTATTTATCCCATATTCACCTTCAAGGAAAACCGAGCACGCCAGGATCTTCTTCTTGTCTTTTAAAATTGCTTCAACCATCTTGACAACAGCATAGGCCGGAGCATAAAAAGCGCTCCCTGTTTTTAACAGTCCGACGATCTCGGCGCCCCCCTTGCGGGTCCTTTCAACTATGGCATCAATCCTATCTTTGCTCATCAGCTCCGTAATGGGGATCCCCGCAACAACGGAATACCTGGGAAGGGGCACCATACTATCACCATGTCCGCCAAGGACAAAGGCCTGTATATTTTCGACCGATACATCAAGCTCCATGGCAATGAAGGCCCTGAAACGTGTCGAATCGAGAACACCCGACATGCCTATTACACGCTCCTTTGGAAAGCCACTTGTATCATATGCAACATGGCACATGGCATCCAGGGGATTGCTCACGATAATGAGGATTGAATCCGGGGCCAGAGATTTGATCTCATTAACGGCCGACCTCATAATCCCCATGTTTATGGAAAGGAGATCATCACGGCTCATCCCGGATTTCCTGGGTAAGCCTGCGGTAATAATCACGATATCAGAATCCTTTGCCCCGCTGAAATCATTTGTAAAGCCCCTTATACTGGAATCATACTTGCCGAACGGCGCGGCCTCCAGAAGGTCCAATGCCTTTCCGGCGGCAATCCCCTCAACCACATCAATAAGAATCACATCGGCGAGCTCCCTCTCAACAATCCTCATTGCGGCGGTGGCGCCGACATTGCCCGCGCCGATGATTGTTACCTTTTTCCCCATGACAGTACTCCTTATTGTAAATGGGTTCCCAAAATCATTAGTTAGTGCTCATCCAAAAACCAGTGTTTTTAGATTCGCGCTGTCAGCGCTCAGCGTTCAGCTAACTGTCACCCCCACCCTAACCCTCCCCCTTCAAGGGGGAGGGAAGGGAGAGGATAATGGTTTGGCTGAATGCTGATAGCTGACTGCCCAAAGCGACCTCCAGAAACAGGCTGTTTCTGGATGGACGCTAACTAAACCCTTTTAACTGATCAGGGATGCGTTACACACCTGTTCAATGGCTGCGGCCATGGCCTCATCCTCTTTCCGTATATCCTCAATAGTCTTGGGTTTTATATTATCCGGCCTTTCCTCCAGGCCGTACTTCCATTTCAAAAACTGTTCGCCCGTTGTGGGATACAGGGCACAGATGAGCAGGTCAAAATCATCTTTAGCAAGATCTCCCACCCTCTCTTTTGCCTTCTCAAGTTCCGGTTCGAGATAATCGGCAGCCCTGCCGGTAACAGGTGTTTCCCCCCTTTTATAATTCTTTAGGACCTTTTTCTGGATTTCAGGATCAAGAGGAATAGGAGTCTTTCCATAGAGCCCGTACGCAAGGTCTTTCACCTCGTTGGTAACCATCTTGTATCGTCCGAACAGCACGTTTAATACGGCCTGAACCCCTACTATCTGGCTTGTGGGAGTTACAAGGGGAGGCATACCCAGCTCCTTCCGTGTAACCGCTACCTCGGCGTACACCTCAGGGAGCCTGTCCAGGGCCTTGGCCTCCTTGAGCTGGCTTACCAGATTCGATATCATACCTCCTGGTACCTGATGGGCAAGTACACCGGTATCGATTACGGACATTCGGTGTTTGGCCAGATAATCGCGGTACTTGGGGGCGATTTCTTCAATAAAATCTCCCAGTTCGAGCAAGAGTTCAAGGTCGAACCCCGGGTCTCTTGTTGTCCCGAAGAGAGTCGCCACAATGGGCTCGACCGCAGGTTGAGAGGTTCTCAGTGCAAAGGGAGCCAGACAGGTGTCAATAATATCAACACCCGCCTTTATGGCTTCTATATAGATCATGGAGGCCATTCCGCTCGTATAATGAGTGTGAAGGTGAATAGGAATCTCGATAATCTTCTTAAACTCGGTAATGATCTTGGCGATGTCAAACGGTGACATAATGCCCGCCATGTCTTTCAGACAAAGGGTATCTGCACCCATGTCCTGAAGTTCTCTGGCCTTAACGATATAGTAATCAAGGTTGAATACATCTCCGCCCATCCTTCTCTCTGTAAGGCTGTAACAGATGGTACCCTGAAAATGTTTTCCATTGGCCTTTATCCTTTCAACAACCGTCTGGAAATTTCGAAAATCATTAAGCGCGTCAAAGACCCTGAATATGTCCATGCCCGCCTCACAGGACTTGTCCACAAATAATTTTGCAACATCATCTGCATAATTGCGGTATCCTACAAGGTTCTGGCCCCTCAGAAGCATGGAAAAAGGTGTCTTTTTAATATGTTTTTTAAGGATCCTTATGCGCTCAAAAGGATCTTCTCCAAGAAACCTGTGCATAGTGTCAAAGGTGGCGCCTCCCCAAACTTCCATGGCCCAAAAGCCTACTCGATCCATCTTTTCGGCGATTGGCAGCATATCCTCGGTCCGCATCCTTGTGGCCAGAAGGGACTGGTGCCCATCCCTAAAGGTGTTATCTTGTATCTTGATGGGATTTTTCTCTCCATCCTCTAAAAAATTATTCATATTTGCCTCCAAAGTCTTATGTTATAATAGCTTTGTCCGGTTGGGATCTTGAATCAAAAGATATTAATCTATAGCTATGGATATTCTTATTAAGTGAAGGTGACGGCTGTTTCTGAAAAGAGCTTTCAGCGATCATATAATCGAAATCGGTCATGTTAATAAAGTTTACATTTATGTTGATTTTCCCTAAAAAATCATAATGACAAAGCTATTTTTATACATATAAAATTATCGTGAGTCAATAATACAATAGAATCCAAATCCAGCATCAACAATTCACTATTAACATTTAAATAAACCCTGATATATTTTTGATTCAAAAAAGAGACTCACTTAATCTCATGTCTCCGATCATGACAATTTTTTTAACGGGGCAATTTTTAAATAATCGAATACCGAACAGCCGAGTTACGAATTTCCTTCTTATTATTCATAATTCGTCATTCGTCATACGATTGTTCGTCATTCTTTGTTTTTTGAAGGTATTCCAGAAGCTCCTTCTCCCTGGCAGTGATCTCTTCTTCGAGTTCTTCAATCATCAGTATCTGGTGTGGCCTGATGGAATGGGCGGGAAGGGCGTCCTCACGGTCCTTAAGCAATAGCCTGAGCCTTTCAATCTCCTTCTTGATCTGTTCCTCTCTTGCCGATGACATATTCCTGAACCCTCCTGACTTCTTTACATTTTACAGCTTCATATGGGTCCTGAATTTAGTATATCTGGGTTATCATAGGTTAAAATCTCCGTTTCAATCCTGTTATTCAATCCATGGACAACAATACTTTTAAGCCATTCTTTATCCTCCTCGGGATAGTCCTCCCGGTAATGAGCCCCCCGGCTTTCAGTCCTTATTCGCGCTGCGGTCAGAATCATTTGGGCGATAACAAACATGTTTCGAAGCTCCAGTGCCTTCCATAATTCCCCTGGACCTTTAACCGCCACATGATTCATTCTCTCTTTTTCCATAAGGAGTTCATTCATAGCGCTGTCAATGCTCTGTTCGGACTTCACAATCCCCCCCTTTTGCCACATAGTACTGTTGAGTGATCTCCTGATATCTTCTATATCTTCAGTTTCATCCGCCGACATTATATTATCCAATCTATACAATTCAGCTCTTATCTCTCCCCTGTCAATGGGCCTTCTTGGGGATCCGGCGGCATTATCTGAAGATGTTCTTCCGGCTATCTTTCCAAAGACGAATATCTCGGTTATGGCATTAGGGCCCAATCGGTTGGCGCCATGGATTCCACCACACACCTCTCCAGCAGCTAAAAGGCCTTCTATGCCGGTCTCGCATCTTTCATCTATCTTTATCCCGCCCATGGCGAAATGGGCTGAAGGTGCGATATTGTAAGCCTGCCTTTCCAGTGTTCTGAGGCTTTTTGACCGGGAACGCATA
>JAFGDF010000241.1 GCA_016932235.1 Deltaproteobacteria bacterium
AAGGGCTTTTGTGTAACATTTGTCCCTGAATGGGATAAGGCCGTTGAGAAAGCTGGGGGGTGAAGGAAGGTGCTTGATGTAATTTCTGGTTCCTATGGCGGACAGCAGTATTGTGGAAAATGATACGGCCGTGATTAATGATGCCCCCAGGCAGAACCAGATGGTTATGCACAGGCTTCTTAAAAAAAGCCCTATTTCCGATGTCAATAAAAATATAGGGGCAAATGCCAGCACCGTTGTCAGGGTGGAGCTCAGGAGCGGATATATAACCCTGGAGGTACCCTCGATTGCGGCGTCTTTTTCGCTATAGTTTTCATAAAAATTGAGCTTGTAGGCATTTTCAGTAACTACGATCCCGTTGTCCACCATAAGACCCAGAGAGATGATAAATCCGGCAATTGAGATCTGTTGCAGGCCAAAGTCCGTCAGCGACAGGCAGACCGTGGCCATAAGCAGGGCCGTCGGAAGCATCAGGGAAACAATAAAACCCGAGCGATAGCCTATGGCAAACAGGAGGACCACCATCAGAATAACCATGCCCTGAACCAGATTTGTTATGAGGGTTGAAAGATTATACCGTACGCTCTCCTCCACGTTAAAAAGGAATTTGACGCTTATGCCTTTAGGCAGAACTTCCTGAAAGGTCCTGAGTGATTCCTCAATCTGTTTCTTGACCAAAAGGACGTTGGCCTTGTCTATGAATTTAATAGTGATAAGTGTCGCGGGGGATCCGTTAACCCGGTACATGATCGGATCGGGTTTAAGCTGCCTCTTAATGAGTGATACATCCCTGAGCATTATGCTGTTCCCTGCCGAGGTTGGAAGGATTGTTTCCTCGACGTCCGAGACGGAATCATAGGAATTCCCCGGAGGCAAAATCGACAATGTCTTGTCTCCGAAAGTCATTGTACCTGTGGGTAAAAACCTGTTTTCCGATTGAATAGCCGATACGATCTGATTGATCGTAATACCGTACTTGTTGATCTTACCCAGATCCAGGATAACGTGCACCTCTTCATCGGGTTTCAATATCTCGACCTGGTCCAGTGTATCGATTTCATCCATCAGTTTGTTTTTCAGGGCATCGGCGATCTGATTTCGCTCTTTTTCGCCTGCGGTCTCGGAAACTATCGCCAGGACGAACGATATGAGAAGGTCTGTGGGGTTCTGCTTTTTTAATGTCACCTGAAGATCATCCGGAAGGTCTGGTCTGATCTTGTTTATCTTTGAGCTGACATCCAGGTATTCGTCATTGATGTCAACACCGTAGCGATACTTTATCATGATCGAGGCAAATCCGTTGCCTATATGTGTATCAAAGTCTTCCAGGTTTTTAATATCCTGAAATTCCTCTTCAACCTCATATATAACCCGCTGTTCAATCTCCAGCGCGGAGGCCCCGGGCAGGACCAGGTTTAAGACCAGGGTCGGGACTTCAATAACAGGCAATGAGCTGATTTTAAGCTTAGGGATAGAAACGAGCCCGACTAAGAGCACAATCGCGACAAAGAGCATGGAAAAGAGCCTTTGTTCGACAATAAACGTGATCAATTTTTTCATGTGCTAATCCTCGAACCTGTGAAAGAGATGCCCCCATTTTGTCATGGCAAGAAGAAGCGATTCCTATTGAACCACTATGATTGGATTTTTGTCCTCCAGTTTCTGATTTCCGTGAACGATGACCATTTGACCAAGATCCAGGTCATTTTCTAATGCCGCATCGTTTCTGAAAATTGAATTCACGCTGACTGATTTTTTAATGGCGTATTTAAGGTCGTGTGACGCAAGAAAAAGATAACCTTCCATGCCTTTAAGGTTTAACAGGGAAGCTAACGGGACAATGGTATATGCTCTTTCGCTGGTTTGAACTATCTTCACATCAGCTACCATTCCCGGTATCAACTGATCTTTCGGTCCGGATATTAAGGTTACTTCCACTCCATAAAGACCGTCCGAAGGATTCGCCTGAAGGGCTATCTGGGTTATCTGTCCTTGGAAAATCTGCCCGGGAAGGGAGTGAAATGATACTTCCGCGGGAGTGCCCATGCTTACGGAAAATATCTGCTGATCAGTGAGATTTACCTTGATTATCCATGGCTGCTGGCTGTTTTGAAAACGGTAAACGGGTTCCCCGGGATTTAAGCTAGTAAAGTACTCCAGATGTTTTTTGATTATCTTCCCATTTCCCGGGGCCTTCAACGTGCACCTTTCCACTATTAATTTTGCCTGGCTGTAACTTATACGGATCTGTTCCAGTTGGTTCATGGCATCCTCGTAATTCTCCTTATTAATACTGCCCGCATCATATAATTTTTTCAGCCGGTAAAATTTCCTCTGAGCCTGTTCAAGGGCTATCTCCTGCTGGGCTTGATGACTCAGGGCGTCATCAAGTTCCAGCCGGGCAATGATCTGATTTTTTTTGACATGGTCTCCTTCATCGACTAATAGTTCCTTTAAACGCCCGTTAATCTTGAAAGATAATTCTTCTACAACGGGGTCCAAAGTGCCGATTGTTTTTATTATCAGGACCAGCTTCTCCTTTTTAACGGGCGTAATTGTCACATGTACCGGATGGAGATCAACGGCTCCGGACGATTCCGGTTGCGCATCGGATTTAAAATGAGAAACATCTTCAGTTTCATGGGGTTGTCTTGTATCGGAAGGTTCTCCGGTTTCTTTATTATCTGCTGTGGAGTCAAGACTCCCCAGCCATAACCATCCAAAAAGTACTATTACCCAGAGGCCGATAATGCCGGGTCTCGGCTTTCTTTTTACGAATATATGCTGCATCGATCATTCTCCCTTAATTCACCTGATAAAATATTATGAATATTAACCGAATCTTCTAAATGTTTACTCCTGTACTCAAGACCTTTGTCAGCGAATTACCGAATTCTTCCATATCCAATCCCACAATTGAACTTATTCCCATTTTCAGAAACAACTGATAAAAACCAAAAAAGGCACAGACACTGATCCAGGCAAGGTTCACCACATCATCTTCATTTGTTGTAAACCTGCGTAATTCAGATTCGAGTACGTTGTGAAAATTTATGATATGTTCCTGAAGAATTGCCCTCTCCTCCTTCGGCAGTTTGGGGAACTCGAGCAGGAGCCATACCAGGCTGTCTGTAACACGGGGGATTTCCTGAACCATCATTTCCGTGAGCTTTATTAAAAATTCATTGAGGTCTTTACAATCTTTTACCTTTTCTTTAATCTTGGATGGATCTTTTATGTTGGAATAGATTACCTCCCTCAGTATCTGGGATTTCCCATTTTTAAAGTGATAATATAGGGCGGCGGTTGTACATCCGACAGCCTTGGAGATCTGTCTATTGGATGTTGCCCTGTAACCGTTCCTGCGGAAAAGGGCACCGGCCTTTTCTATTATTTTATCTCGTAACTTGTTCTTATTATTCATTTTATTAATTTACAACTTACTGATCGATTAGTAAGACTAGAGCTGTTTAAAATATTTGTCAAGCCTGCTTTATGGACTTATATAGATAAATATTAGATAGGGATTGATGAGATTTAGGATAATTTCAAAAAAGGAATGACGCTTTAGCGCAGGTGATACATGAACAAAGAAAGATCCAGCGGAACTTTTTACTATATGAATTCGAACACGAAAGCAATAGTCAGCTTTACTTTGTCGTTCACGGTCTTTTTTATATCTTTTATGATCCAGGCCCTCAATGTGGCACTTCCGACAATAGGCCGTGAATTCGGCGCCAATGCCGAACTTTTAGGCTGGATCGTCACTGCTTATATATTGGCTGTAGTTGCCTTCTCGATACCGTTTGGAAGAATCGCCGATATTGTAGGTCTAAGGAAGATCATAATTATCGGAACGATTAGTTATACTGTGAGTTCTGCTGCAGCCATTTTTTCATATTCATCACTCATGCTGATCTGCTGTCGCGCGATCCAGGGAATAAGCGCGGCCATGATTCTGGTAAATGTTATAGCGCTTATAACAGTTATCTTCCCGGCTGAAGAAAGAGGCCAGGCCATTGGGATAAACATAACAGGGATTTATTTAGGATCTACAGTGGGCCCGTTTCTAGGAGGTCTATTGACGGGATATTTTGGCTGGAAAAGCATATTCCTGATAAATATCCCTATCAATATTCTGGTGATAGTGTTTTTGGGCTGGAAGGTGAAGGGTGAATGGTGTGAATCCAAGGGCCAGAGGATGGATTATTGCGGATGGATAATATACGGATCAGCCATGATTATCTGGATGTACGGTTTCTCCCTGCTTCCCGGAATCAAGGGAGTGATATTGATTTTAATAGGTATCATGGGATTATGGTTGTTTATTAAATGGGAAAGAAGAACTGAAAGTCCGATGTTTAATATCAATATCTTCCGAAAAAACAGGACCTTTATCTTTTCAAACCTTGCTGTTTTGATTAACTATAGCGCGGTTTTTGCGGTAGCGTTCCTTCTCAGTCTCTACCTTCAATATATTAAAGGATTAACTCCTGAAAAGGCAGGTATCATAATGATTGCTCATCCGGTGGTACAGGCAATACTTTCACCTTTGACGGGTAGATTATCCGACAAGATAGAGCCACGCATCGTGGCATCACTAGGGATGGCCATAACATGTATAGGACTTTCTGCTTTTATTTTCCTCACTGATGATACTTCTTTGTCCCAGATAGTAATTGCTCTAGTCATAATAGGAATCGGTTTTGCCTTCTTCTTATCAGCTAATACCAATGCCCTCATGAGTTCCGTTGCTCCCGAATATTATGGGGTTGCATCGGCAACGATGGGCACCATGATATCAATCGGTCAAATGGTGAGCATGGGGATCACTATGGTGATCACAGCAATAATCATCGGGGGAGTGACCATTACTCCTCAGCAGTATCCGGCCTTCTTGACCAGCGCCAGAATCGGTTTCGGTGTCTTTACATTGCTCTGCTTTGTCGGGATTTTCATATCGTTTTTCAGGGGCAGGAGAAGGTAATTTGATAAACAATAGGTTTTCCTCTCACATTGGAGCTAGAAGAAAAAAAACTTCCAAAGAAATCCTGGGTCAAAATCAGTCAGATTCGCACTCTTTCTGTAAAACGCATTGGGAAGAAAATCGCAACTGTATCCGATGAAGAGCTTTCTCTAGTTATTGAAGGTTTAAATGAAATAGTCGGCGGTTAACATCTCACTGGCGCGGATGTAAAGGACACGCCGCACAGTTCGGGGGTTATATATAGATTGTAATGAATAATTTAAAGACCAGAAAACAAATCAGATTACCAAATTATGATTATTCTAAAGATGGATTTTATTTCATTACGATCTGTTCAAAGGACAGAGAAAATATATTCGGTGATATTCCTGTAGGGGCGGCCGGCTGGCCGCCCGATGATAGGATAGACATACAATTAAACGATTTCGGTAGAATCGTAGAGGAAGAATTAAAAAAATCCCAAATCATTCGCGATGAAATCATTATTGACCAATATGCCATTATGCCCAATCATATTCATTGCATAATAGGCATCACGGATGGCAACAACGCGGGCGGCCAGCCGGCCGCCCCTACAAAAGGGACATTATCATCATTTGTTAATGGTTTTAAATCCGCGGTGACTACACGTATAAATACTTTACGCAATATGCCCGGAGAACCGGTCTGGCAGCGATCGTTCTATGACCATGTAATCCGCAATGAACGATCTTTAAACGCAATCCGGGAATATATCCTGGCCAATCCGGTGAACTGGGAACTAGACATAGAAAATATATTGAATCTCTAACAAGGGAAACGGGTCACAAATCTCCTATTAGCTCTTGTTAATTAGACGAAGGTCAGAATTTTATTATTACCCAATTTCAAAGGCTACTGATTATAATGGACAGGGAAGTTGGTTACGAAACAACGTTTTTGTCATGTATGGAATATCAATGTGGTCGAGATATTTTTTAGAGATCACAGAGTCATTCAAAACTTTTATATGAGAATTATTCTATTTGTTAATTCGGGTAATAAACGAGAATTATTTCTCAAATATCACAATAAACAAGAATTAATTCTCGCTACTCATATGGATCTGCAAGCCATATAAATAGCCATATAAATATATTGACACACATCTTGATCTGTCATATCTTAAGCCAATGGAAAAACGATCTGATTTTGAGTGGGATTCTGCTAAAGATGAATTGAATCAAAAGAAACATGGCGTATCTTTTGCCATGGCTCAGCTTGCCTTTCTGGACTCTAATCGTATTATTTTAGAGGATATGGAACCTGGCGATGTTGAGAAACGATTTTATTGCCTTGGCAGAGTCTCCGAAGGAATCATGACCGTGAGATTTACTTACCGAAATAAAAAAACAAGAATCATTGGTGCCGGATATTGGCGGAAGGGCAAGAAAATATATGAAAAAGAAAATAAAATACACAGATGAACCTATGGGGAAAGTAAGGGTTGTCTCTGATTTCCTACCTTCACCTGAAGAATTAGCTTTGAAGGATGAAACCGTGAAGGTTACGATTGCTCTAAGCAAAGCCAGTGTGGATTTTTTTAAAAACGAAGCAAAAAAATACAATACTCAATATCAAAAAATGATTCGCAGGCTGCTGGATGAATACACATCCCGCAATCCATAACCTGTCACTGGTTCGGACTTAAAAAGACCCGCCCCACAGCTCAATCGTTACCTCAATGTTTCGATTTAGCTGCTACAATTCCACTCCTAAAATATTCCGAAAGTAATTGTGATTACCGAATATAATCTTTTACCCCGATCAAACCTGTGAGAGAATGGTTTTTAATATACGAGGTTCTCTTCTGGGTGTTGCCGGGATTCGTCTGGGATGACCCAGGATCAGGGGGGCCACGATCTCATGGTTATCAGGCAGCCCGATGATCCTCCTGAGGTCAGGGTCTTGAATATTCTGTCCCAGACCGATCCAGCAGGTCCCCAATCCCCTGGCCGCCGCAGAGAACATGAAGTAGCAGGCCGCGAGACTGCAGTCTTCAATGCGCCTGAAAGAGGATTTGATGCCCGCGATAAATACCAGGCATGGGGCGTTATAATACACATTAAATTCCTCATCTTTCAGGGATGAGATCAGCCCCTTCCTGGGGGAGTCGGATTCCTCCATGATTTGTTCAAGGGTGTTCTTTTTGCTCTCATCGGAAAGTCTTCGTATTAGATCCCTTTCCATGATTACAATAAACCGCCAGGTCTGCCCGTTCATGGAACTCGGGGCAAGGCAACTCTCGCGGATTATTTCATGAACAACCTCCAGCGAGACGTCCCTGTCCTCAAAGTCCCTGATCGAACGTCTCTTCTTCAATAAATCAAAATAATCAGACATCATAATCTCCTCCGGATATTTCAAGAATCATTTGATCATAAAATCTAGCAATTAAGGGAAATAGAGTCAAATGCATTCACTTTTTGATGTCTGAAACAGGGGGCTATATGTTATATAAACAGCAAGAAAATTGCGGGTATTGTTGTATCCTGAAGGGAGCTTCCCCGGGGCCGTAACCTGCCGGAGACAGAAGTTCGCCGCAGTTTTCCAATCGGGCATCAGTGTATTGAGATGTGAATTACACATATGGCTCAACAACAGGAGGGCGATTATGGGAATGACAATAGCGGAGAAGATACTTGCTTCTCATTCCGGAAGGGAAAAGGTTTCTCCTGGAGAGTATGTATGGGCGGATATTGACGCTGCTGAGATTCCAAATGTCCTGATCGAAACATCACCGGTACACTGGCTCGAAAAGCTCGGTATTAATAAGTTATTCAATCCGGAACGCATTTATATCAGAAATTCAAATCTTCCCACCAGCATCGGCTGGGCAGAGAACACGGCCTCCTTAAGGAAATTGGCCAAGAAGTATGGAATTAGCCACTGGTTTGAGTACGGTCGGAACGGAGTTATTCACCACGTAAACGCTGAGGCAGGCTGTGCCGCGCCTGGAGAATTGATTGTGATGGCCGACTCTCATACCACCACCTACGGTGCTTTCAACTGCGCCTCTACCGGTGTCCAGGTCGAGATTACCTATGTTCTGGCAACCGGGAAACTATGGTTCCGAGTCCCCGAGAGCATCAAGTTTCTGCTGGAAGGGGAAATGCCGGATATGTGTGTAGGCAAGGATGTCATTTTGAAGATTGCGGCTGATTACGGTACCGACGTGGCCATCTATAAGTCCGCTGAATTTCTGGGTCCGGCAGCGAGAGAGATGAGTATAGACAGCCGTTTCTCAATCGCCAATATGGGTGTTGAGATAGGCGCCAAATTCGCCCTCTTCGAGACTGACGAGAAGACGCTTGCTTTCCTGAAGGGCAGGATAAATAGAAGATTTACCCCTGTTTCCCCTGACAAGGATGCCATATATGAAAAAGTTTACACCCTGGATGTTTCAGATCTGGAGCCTATGGTTGCCTGTCCTCATGATCCTTCCAATTCAAGACCTGTCGGCGAGGTGGCCGGTGTCCGGATCAACCAGGGCTTCATCGGATCCTGCACCAACGGAAGGCATGAGGACCTGGAGATGGCAGCCCGAATACTCCATGGGAAAAAGGTTCATCCTGATGTGAGACTGCTGATAAGCCCGGGCTCGATGGAGATATGGAGAGATGCTCTGGAAGCAGGATGGATAAAGACTTTTGTGGAAGCCGAAGCGCTGGTCCTTGATCCTTCATGTGCTCCCTGTTCAGGGATGGCATATACGACACTGGCGGATGGTGAAAGGTGCATCTCCACAACTAACAGGAATTTCCAGGGACGGATGGGAAGCCCTCACTCGGAGGTTTATCTGGCCAACAGCGCCACGGTAGCGGTTTCGGCTATCGCAGGAGAGATCACGGACCCCAGAAAGATTTGAGAGGTTTAGGCTATGATGAGCGAATCAATAAAGGGAAAGATTTGGAAATTCGGCGATAATATCAGCACGGATCTAATGATGCCCGCCTTTCTGATAGACAGGGACGCGGATATAAACAAAGAGGAAAGGGCAAGATACTGTATGTTTTCCAACCGGCCTGGCTGGGCGGCGCAGGTCAAACCTGAGGATATGATAGTTGCGGGAAAAAATTTCGGATGCGGTTCCAGCCGTCCCGCCGCGGCCCAGCTGAAAACACTGGGAATCTCGATAGTGGTGGCAGAGTCCATGTCCCGCATATTCTTCCGCAATGCAATTAATCTTGGTTTCCCTGTCCTGATCTGTAAGGGAATACTTAACGCTTTTAAGGAAGGGGATATGGCGGAAGTGGAAATGACTTCAGGAATCATAAAGAATCTGAGCACAGGAAAAAGTCTTCAGGGAGAAACTCTCCCCGCGGACAGTCCGCCAATGCAGGTATTAAGGGCGGGGGGAATATTGTCTCTGCTGGAAAAGAAATATCCGGTTAAACCTTTATAAGACTCACCACCGCAAAGGCCTCAATACCTTCGCCGCGGCCGCAGAATCCCATCCCTTCACCGGTCGTTGCCTTGATACTGATCCGGTCGATTCCGGTATCAATGGATGATGAGAGCTTTTGTTTCATGTCAGGGATATATTCTGCTATTTTGGGTCTTTCTGCTTTTATGGTGCTGTCGATGTTATTGATGCGGTATTTCTCTCTTTTCATTATCTCCATGATCTTTTCAAGAAGCTTCAGGCTTTCCGAATCCTTAAAAGCCATATCATTATCAGGAAAATGGGCACCGATGTCTCCCAGGGCAAGGGCGCCCAGTATGGCGTCAATAATCGCGTGAGTCAGGACATCCGCGTCGGAGTGGCCCAGAAGCCCGAGATGATAAGGTATCCTGACGCCGCCGAGGACCAGGTCACGGCCTTCCACAAGACGATGCGTGTCATATCCAAAACCTATTCGGAACAAGCGGCCTCCATCATGGGATTAGTAATCGTATTAAACACTCATGGCCCTCTGGGCCTCCACAATGCATGAAAATAGCACCATGTGGTCTAAGGGCCCCCCAGGCCATGGTCTTTAGACATAATTTTGCATTATATACCGACATTGTTAGCATTTATTTTCGTACTAAAAACTCATGGCCTTTTGGGCTACCACGATGCATGAAAATAACAACCTATGGTCGCAGGATCGCGGTATAGGGAGCCCTTTTAACGGCGAAGACCCGGGTAGCAAATTAATAGCGTAAGGTGCATGCCAAGCCTCCGGCTCGGAGAGCCTACGCCTCGGAGAGCGGGCGGAATCCTCCTCGGTTGTTCAACCTTAATCTGGCCCTGACGACGACTGAGATGGTTTGACGCCCGCCTCGTAAGGCAGTATGCTTCAAACTTGCCAGGAACGAGTTCGCTCGTAAAAGGGCTCCCTATACCGCGATCTTTAGACATAACGCTGAATTTCATGCAGATATATATAAACTCATTTTCATGTTAAATATCAATGACATGTACTGCAGGAGCCCCCTGAGCATGATGAACAGGATGAAGATCCTGCTGAGGAAGGAGAACCCGAATAGCCGCCCGCATTCTTGTGACTGCATTTTGAAAGCTGACGTTTTACCTTCCTCGTATTGCATTCCGGGCAGGAAACAATATCCGAGTTCCCGAATACGAGGTATTCAAACTCATTATTGCATTTCATGCACCTGTATTCATAAATGGGCATGTGATGTAACCTCCTTTTTTCTTTTTATTCTGATTCAAGCCTTTCAATGACCGCCGCGGCCAGCAGCGGAAACATGATTTCATGATGTCCGGTCAGGGAGTATCCTTCTCCGCCTTCAAGCGTCGGCCGGGAAACCACGTTGGTCATCGGCCGGTAGCTTTGTATAAAATCCATGTTGATGGTGGTAAATCTCTTGATATCATGACCCAGATTCCTTACGAGCGTCACGGCTTTAAGGAACACCTCAGGGAGAATAACAGCGGAACCGAGGTTTATGAACACGCCTTCTTCAAGGTTTGCCACGCATTCGGCAAAAATTCTGAAATCAAAATGGGATGTTTTGCCGATTGATGCCCCATCTGCCTTTGGATGAAAATGAATGATATCCGTCCCTATCGCGACGTGAACCGTAACAGGAATATCCAGGTTATATGCCCTTGAGAGGATGCTTATATCCCTGAATGGACAATCTTTTTCAACAAGCATTTCTCCTACTGATTTTCCCAGACCGTATCCTTTCGCCGCTCCCCTGATAATGGCCTCATTCAGGAAACTGCCGGTCTCTTCAGCCATGCCAAAACTTCCGTCTCCTAACCTGGCGGAGACATCTTCGGATGTGTGCCCCGCCAGTGCCAGCTCAAAATCATGGATTATCCCCGCGCCATTGAGGGCCAGGCATTTTATGATACCCCGCTCCATGAGATCAATTATTATCGGATTAAGGCCGACCTTTATAACGTGAGCACCCATTGCCAAAATAATCATTTTTCTTGATTTTGCAGCCCTGACGATATTGTCAACGATTTTTTTTATGTCTCTGGCCGCCAGGATATCGGGAAGAGAGTTGAGCCATCCGGTCATGTCTCCGCCTGATTTCCAGGTTTTCGCAAAATCATCTTTTTTCACTTTGCTGGATCTATCCTTCAAAGGATAAGTTTTAACATTTTTCAGCGAAATGCATTTTTGCTCCGACATCTTACATTCCTCTTTGAAGCAGGTTATCAGACCGCAATGTAATCCTCAGGAAGTCCCTGTTGAAACAGGATGTAATCCACCAGCTGGCAGATAAGATGGCTTGCAAAGATATGACATTCCTGTATCCTTGCCGTAGCCTCACTTTTAACTATCAAGGTGGAATCTGCCAGCCCCTTGGCTTTTCCTCCATCTCCTCCGGTTAGAGCTATAGTGTATATTTCATTATCTTTTGCCGTTTTAATCGCGGATACTATATTCGGTGAATTTCCACTGGTGCTTATCAGCAACAGTATATCCCCTTCAATTCCTATGGCCTTAATCTGTTTGGCAAAAATATCGTCAAAAGTGTAATCGTTTCCAATACTTGTTATTACGGACGTGTCTGTTGTAAGGGCTATGGCAGGGAGAGGGGGGCGCTCCAGGACAAAACGGTTTACGAATTCCGCGGCGATGTGCTGCGCGTCAGCCGCGCTACCCCCGTTACCGCAGATCATAAGTTTCCTGTCGTTCGTGAAAGCGAGAACTATTTTTTCGGCAATCGTGATGATATTCGCGCTGTTCTCCTTAATAAACCGTTCTTTTGTCTTCAGGCTATCTTTAAGTGCCTTTTCGATTAATTTTTTCAAGAGAATACCTCATTCATGGATTAACTGAAAGATCTCGTATCGCCCGGGCGACGACCTTAAACTCCCCATTCCGGATAGTCCTCATGTCCATCATGACATTTCCATCTTCAACCCTGACTATGATTGGAGGATCATAAGCCCTGAGCCACTCTTCGATTCGTTTTGCAGACATTTTATGAGGGATCAGGCGAAGGATCCTGGTGGGCAGTTCACAAAGAGGAAGAGCACCACCGCCCACCTTCGACTTTCCATCAACAAGATCCATTCGAAAATTACGATCGTCACATTTTCCTATTGTCCTGATAAACCTCCGAGCTATTGTCCTCAGGTTTTTGTAAGGCCGGCATATCATTTCAAGGGTCGGGATCATATTCATCGCGTCCTTTTCATCTCTGTAAATATCAAGTGTTTCTTCGAGGGCAAGAAGGGTCAGCTTGTCTATTCTTAACGCCCTGTTCAATGGATTTCCTTTTATAGATTCGATAAGATCTTTTCTTCCCAGGATTATTCCCGCCTGAGGCCCTCCGAGTAGTTTGTCACCACTGAATGTAACAAGATCTGCGCCCTGTTCCAGGACCTCCTGAACCGTTGGTTCCTTGGTAACTCCATATTTGGACAGGTCAACAAGACACCCGCTGCCCAGGTCTTCCATTACAGGGATACCGTATTTTTTCCCTATTTTGGCGAGGTCAGGTGTTCCGACATCCTCGGTGAATCCGATCAGTTGAAAATTACTCTTGTGCACCTTTAGGAGCAGGGCCGTCTCGGGTCCGATCGCTTCCAGATAGTCTTTTTCATGGGTTTTGTTAGTTGTCCCAACCTCGACCATCCTGGCGCCGCTTTTTTTCATAACATCAGGGATTCGGAAAGACCCGCCTATCTCAACAAGCTGCCCGCGAGAAACGATAACTTCTCTTCCCCTGGCAAGGGTTTCCAGGCAGATAAGAACCGCTGCCGCGTTGTTGTTGACGACCATTGCGGACTCTGCAGATGTGAGCTCCTTAAGGATCCCCTCAACATGAATATATCTGCTGCCTCTTTTCCCTTTTTTCAGATCATATTCGAGATTGCTGTATCCGCCGCTCAATGGACCGAATTTTTGAATTACCCTTTTGGCTAGGATGGATCTTCCGAGATTGGTATGGATTACCACTCCGGTCGCGTTTATGACAGGACGAAGGCTTGGCAAGGAGAGATCCTTCACTTTTTTAACAACAAGGCCGGAGACATGATCGGCCTCCAGCTCGGCAGCATCAATAAGATCCAGGCTTATTATCCTGTTACGAATTTCCTCCAGAACCAAATTGATGCCCCTCAGGATCAGATTGCGCGGATGAACGGATGATATCCGTTCTATCGCAGGGTTCATTAATAGCCTGTCGACCCCAGGGATAAGCCGCAGCATTTCATTGGCGGTATCACCCATGACTATCCCCCCGTATAAAATTTATCAAAAATCAGTAACTTTTTGTTGCAAATTCTACAAAGCGTGATAAAAATAATATCAGATTTATGGTGGGTGTAGCTCAGCTGGCAGAGCACTGGGTTGTGGCCCCAGCGGTCGAGGGTTCAAATCCCTTCACTCACCCCATAAAAAGACAAATAAATCAGGGAGATAAGGGCTCCCTTTTTTATTTCCAGTTTTCTTATTAATAGTATTCCGGACGGGTTATACAACAGTACCTGAATAACCCTCAAGACGATTCATGTCATTATTAATCTCTACTATATCAATACTATTATAACTGTCAAATATTTCCATCAGAATGTCGGCCTTGCATTGACTCTCCCTGCAGCGAACTGCAGGGAATCACCCAGATGATAAGGAAATTTATCATTTTGATACGCTCGCTAACCTCTCAGCAAGACTTATCGACGAGCTCAAGTCAAGTCGCTACGGGGAATGAACTCGCTCTGCATTTTCAATTCACATATACCAAGGTGCCGGGAGACTTTCGGACAAAGTCCGACAGTCTCCCGGAGCATATCTATAGTAGATAATCTTGTCTTTATTAGGGACGGAGTCACTTTCATGAGCAAATATTCCGAAAAGGCGTGAAATGTCAAAGACTCCCGGAAAAAGGCCGTTCCATGGTTGGAGAGTGCTCATGGCCCTGTTTATCGTCGGAGCAACAGGCCCAATGGCGAGATACAGCATAACTGCTTTTTTCCCCGCCATCTCATCGGAACTCCAGTGGTCGCATTCACAAATCGGCCTGTCTCAAAGCATCAGCCTCTGGGCTTATTCATTTTTTTCTCTTTTCACCGGCTGGATGGTGGACCGGCTGGGCAGCCGTAAGACCATATTCATGGGAGGATTATGGTGCCTCGCAGGCTGGCTTCTGCTTTCCACGGTGACATCGTTACGGCAGCTTTATTTCTACTATGGCATTATCATGGCGATGGCTATGGCAAGCACTCATCTGGTGCCCACTCAGGCTACGGCCCGCAAATGGTTCATCAAACGGGCTGGTATAGCCGGCGGGATTATCGGATCGGCATTCGCTGTCGGCAACGCTATCTTCGTCCCGTTCATAACCTCCATGTCCAGTGCTTACGGCTGGCGCAGCGTGAGCATAGGCTGTGCGTTCATTTTCAGCATTCCCATACTGTTGCTGGCCTTTTTTCTTATCCGCAATACGCCGGAGTCTGTGGGACAACTACCGGACGGCGCCAAATTTCCATTGAAAATTAAAGGTTCCCCTGAAAGCATTGAAATTAACTGGAGCGTGAGAGATGCCCTAAAGACACCCCAGTTGTGGCTGCTTTTCGTTTCTTACGGGGTGACCGGCATTGTAATCAACGCCCTGCAGGCGCACTTGGTCATCTGGGGAGTGGAACTGGGGAGCACCGCCGCCGTTGCCGGTGTGTTGGTGACACTTTTTAATGGACCATCTATTGTCGCCAGGATTGGAGGAGGCTGGCTGGCTGATAAGTTTGGTAAATCGAAAATATTAGTTCTGGGCGCTGCCCTCTCTCTGTTAGTAATATTGCTGGCATGGTTCGGGATAAATACTGAAAACGAACTCTTTATCTTTGCGCCAATACTCGGTATCGGCACAAGCCTGTCCAATACCCTGTTCGCGCCTTATATCGGCGACCTTTTCGGGAGGATAAACGTGGGCTCCCTGTTCGCCATACTTACACTTGGATGGGGTCTGGTCGGCGGATTTGGACCGATAATCTGGGGCATCATTTTCGATAACACCGGCAGTTACGGTGGGGCCCTGTTGATTTCCGCGGTTTGCTGTGCCATTGCCCTTGCCGCCCAGCTCTTAATACGGCCGCCGCGTCTGAAACAGGTAAAGAAGTAAGGCCCAAAATCCACCATCAAATTTTTACACAAGCGACGCGAGCAAGGGATTTTGGCATATTCCTGGCCACCATCAAGGTGTCAGATGCTAGGCGGGCCGCCGGGCGCAAAAAAAGCCCGGATTGAACGAGAATGAAACTTCATTTCTTATTCACAATGGACCTTAAGGCCGTTATTGAATGTGGATTCCGCGATCCCTGGACCAGACCGTAATAAAGGGAAGTTTGGTTAAAAACTTTGCTCAGCATACAATCGTATGATTGCTATTTGCCTCTTTAGGTTGCGCCAGACCGGAGGGCAAGGACGAGCGATCGCTTGCCCGCCTCGGGCGGGGAGACAATCCGCCAAAGGCGGATAAACACCGCGGAACCTGCCCCTGCGAAGGCAGGGGTGACATTTTGATGGTGGATCAGGAAAGGCTATCCTGATTTGACTTACGATGTTATAATACTGGACAGGAGATTTCTTTTACGGGCAGTTATTATATAATTTTTAATCACGGATTTATAGAAACGGCATATTTTTGATGAAAGAAGACAGATTCTTCACTGACCATTTTTTGTCCGGGTCCGCTATTATTATTCTCTGGTTTTTTTCTATTTTAGCAGTATCTTATCTGTCTATTATACCTAAAGTTGAGACGCCTATTGATTTTGATAATTCTGACAAGGTATACCATGCCCTGGCCTATTTATGGCTTTCTTTCCTGCCTTATGTCGGATTTATGAACAAAAAGAGAGCTCTTTTGAGTGCCCTTCTGATGATAGTACTGGGCATGGGACTGGAATTTTGCCAAATTTTCATTCCTGAACGTGAAGCCAGTATACCCGATATAATAGCGAATAGCATTGGTGTAATCATCGGGATAGTATCCGGTAATGCATTGAGGCGGTTTTATCATGGGGCGTTAAGAGCCCCGTGGGTGTTAAAGTCAAAGGGATAAACCAATGATATTGACCGAGAGAGACTTAGATCCCGGGGATCATATCTATGTAAAACGAAAGACCTTGTTCTATTCTCATCATGGAATTTACGCAGGAGAAGGGGAGGTTATTCATTATCAAGGAACAGAAAAGGAGAAAAAAGATCCGGTAGTCAGAAAGACGGGCATGGATGAATTTTTGAACGGCGGAAGGCTGAAAAGGCGTGATTATAAAAGGCGCTTGCCACCTTTCGAGACTCTGAAGATTGCCCATGAGCATCTGTCCGACAAAGGATATTCTCTCGCATTCAATAATTGTGAACATTTTGCCACCTACTGTGCCACCGGAAAGAAGAAGAGTAGACAGATACAGAGAGTCGTCGGGAGTATCGCCGGGATAACCCTTGCCGTCACCACTGCGCTTATCAGGAGAAAAAAAAGCAGAAAGAAAATTCATTGAAAAGATCCCAGGTGAGTTTGAAGATAATTAAGCTTATTTTATTTAAAATCACCAATATATTCACAAAAAGTCGGAAAAACGTTTTTCTGTTATTAAGCCTAAGGAGGTAAACGACAATGAACGATAATGCTGCTATCGCAGCCATAGAGGCGTTATCCAATAATGTTATCGAAACGCGTTTTGAGGATATCGACGGCAAGACGGTTGATATGACAAAGCGCAGGATTATGGATGTGCTTGGCTGTTCGATCGGAGGGGCCTGTGCCGCGGGTAATAACGAACTGATAAAACTCGTAAAGGACTGGGGCGGTAAGGAAGAGGCATCAATCATTGTACATGGTGGTAAGGTTCCAGCTCACAATGCGGCTATGCTTAACAGTATCATGGCCCGATCTTTTGATTTTGAGGCGTTGGCGCCAATGGTCGACGGCAGGGAACATGCCGCCCACATCAGCGGTACTACCGTAATGACGGCTATCACTCTCGGTGAGATGATGGAAATTGACGGAAAAGAGCTGATCAGCGCTTTGGTGGCTGGAGAAAACGTTGCGATAAGGGTACTTGTAGCCGGCAGCTTCTCGTTTTCCGAAGGCTGGTGCGACACGGGGACGATTAATATGATCGGCGCTACCGCCATTGCCGGGCGCCTTCTTGGATTGAACAACAGACAGATGAGGCATGCCTTTGGAATCGTCCTGAGCCAATTGGCTGGAAGTCTTCAGAATGTTTGGGACAGCACTACAGCCTTTAAATTACCCCAGGGGCTATCGGCCAGGAACGGGATATTTTCAGCGCAGCTGGCAAAGGCCGGCTGGACCGGGCCTGATGATATGTTGCTCGGCAGATTCGGCTATTATCATCTCTACACCGAAGGCTGTGAAAATCCTGAGATACTAACCAGGGATCTGGGCGAGGTATATTTTACCGAAGGAGTCTTTAAACCATATCCCTGCTGCCGCGCCAACCATGCAGCAATAGACTGTGCTCTGGCAATCCTAGAAAAAAATGATGTCAGGGCTGATGATATTCAGGAAGTCGCACTCTATTTGAGCAAGCTGGCCAGGGACATCTTTATCGCCCAGCCCTTTCGTATAGGCGAATTTCCTCACGGGAACGCTGCGTTTAATTGTCAATACACCTTGGCCAGCACCCTGCTCAGGGGAAAGGTAATGCCCGAACATTTTTCTGAGGAAGCCATACGTGATCCAAAAATTAAAAGTTTAACGGAAAGAATAAGGATAGAGGAACTCCCCCCGGGCGCTCCGTTCCTGAGCGCGAGAGTTGAGGTTAAAATGAAGGATGGCAGAAAATTCTCAGAATACACGGATACGCCATGGGGCGATCAGTTATATAACATAATGTCAGACGAAGAGATTAAGGAAAAATTTTGGGCCAATGTCAACTTTTGTGGAAAGATCTCCAGAGATAACGCCGCTGAGGTGCTGGAGCTTATTGATAACATAGAGGAACTTGACAGCGTAAAACAGATGGTTGATCTGGTTGTACATTAATATTCCAGTATCACAATCGATGCTATCCTGTCAATTATTCCACCAATTGGGACAATCCGTTAATATTTATTATTAACGGTCCCCCATTATAGTATTTTTCATGTCAAGTTATTTTATTATTTATGGATTGTCCGTAATTATTTATTCGTAATGAGTCCACATCCTGATGATTTTAATAATTTTTTCGTCATCAAGTATCTGATAAACCATCCGGTGTTGTATGTTTATTCGCCTGGAAAAAGCCCCGGACAAATCGCCTAATAGTTTTTCGAATGGTGGGGGTATCACATAAGGATTTTCACGCAGGATTTCAATTAGTTGTTCAGCTTTCAGACGCAGACCGGCACCGGTGAGCTTTTTGGCGTCTTTTTGAGCCTGTTTAGTAAAAACGATTTGCAACATTACCAGGCAAGTTCCTGGGTGCATTCCTCGACCGGAGTGGCTAAACCTTCCCGAATTGATTCCCTCATACCAGGTATATTTAAAAGATAGAGCGTTTCTTGGATGGCACGCCAGTCATCCTCAGCGATAAGCACTGCATTACCGCGTTTCCCCTGAATGATAATCGGTTCGTGGGAAGAAGCCGCTTTGTCAATAAGCCTGTAAAGCTTTGATCTGGCTTCAGTGGCATTTAATGTCGGCATGATTTATTCCTAATAGAATCAGATATTCTTTTTTAAAGTACGACATTACGTACGCTTTGTCAAGTGCAAAATCGGGACGCCCCATAACATGTTCACCCGGTTCACTCGGATGGTGTTTGGATCCTTCTGTAATCGCGGGCCTGGAGTATGAGGAGTTTACTAGCCGTGTGGCACCCGGAGCCAGGGGTGGAATAGCGCAACAAGAGAGATTGAGGGCGGTTTGGGAGAATGCTCTTGATTCCATTGGCTGTGCAGTTGGTGAGTCTCTTGATGTGGAAGCAAAGCTGATGGTGGAAGGTTTGGGATATATCGAGAAGCCATTGGATATGTTGAAAAGAAGATAGAGGAAATATGCCTGGAAATTCCTGAATACCACTACATATCATCCGGGACGTCCATAAGAAACTAAATAATTAGGAAATCTCATAATATCTATGGAGTTATTTAGTTTCTTATGGACGTCCCGCTTCATACTGATATCAGGATAATTCAGTCATTGTTGGGTCATTCGGATATTTCCACAACGATGATTTACACGCATGTCTTCCAGCAGGGAGGCCAAGGAGTGCTTAGCCCCCTTGATGACCTGGAAATCTAGTCATTTACCCTAACTTGGACAGCAGATCTTCCGACACCTCTTTTACGCCTGGCCTGCCGTCCAGCTCCACTATTCTGGGAGTGTTGTTATTCCGCGCTGAAATATCCCTGAAATAATTCACCGCCGCCATGGTTCCTGTTTCGGTGTCATAATAGATATTGTGCCTCTTATCTATGGCGTCCTCGTCCTGGTCATCGGATCTTGTCTTCAGATCACCTCCGCAGACCCGGCATTTATCACCGTTCGGTTTTATGGCATCTATAAAGATATTATTCGGATGGTTGTTATCGTTCACGCATAATCTTCGACCCATAATCCTGTCTTTTGCGATCTGCCTTTCCAGGACCATCTCTATAACGATATCAAGAGCAATGTTTTCCTTCTTAAGGGCCTTGTCCAGCTCCTGAGCCTGTGTCAGGTTTCTCGGAAAACCGTCCAGCAGCCATCCTTGCTTACAGTCCTTTTCCTTCAGACGATCCAGGATCATGGGGATGGTAATGCTGTCAGGCACGAGTTCACCACGATCAATATAGCCCTTGGCCTCCTTCCCGAGGTCAGTTCCCCTTGAAATGTTATCCCTGAAAATGACACCGGTTTCGATATGGGGAATTTTATATTTTTCCTTTACTATCGCGCCCTGTGTGCCTTTACCGCTTCCGTTGGGACCGAAAAAAAGAACATTCATCTGTTTGTCCTCCTTATTTATTAGTATCTATCTGTTGCCGAGAAAAGTCCTTATGAATTCATCCCCTTTCAAGAGGCCGTAGCAGCCGGCCTTTACGCTTTCTTCATTATATACAGTCACCCTGTCAGGGAACAGTTTAGGATTGTGGATAAGAAACGGTACCGGTTCACGCACATGGGTCCTGAGTTCCAGTGGTGTCGGGTGATCTGGCAATACGGCTATTGCCACATCATCGTCTATTTTATGGAGATTATCGAGGACCCTTTTGATAAGCCTTTTATCGAAAAATTCTATAGTCTTTATCTTAAGATCGATGTCTGCGTCGTGACCGGCCTCGTCACTCGCTTCAACATGGAGATAGACGAAGTCGTACCTTTTCAAGGCTTCAATGCAAGCATCGGCTTTGCCTTCATAATTTGTGTCATATTTCCCGGTAATACCATCCACCGGGATAATATCCATCCCCGCATATAATCCCAGCCCCCTTATAAGGTCCACCGCTGAAATTACAGCACCTTTTATTCCGAATCTGCCTGTCATAGTGTCCATTTCAGGTTTATAACCTGGAGACCATGGCCAGATTGAGTTGGCGGGATCTTTTCCTTCTTCCATCCTTTTCCTGTTAACCGGATGTTCTGCAAGGATCTTCCACGACCTTCTTATAAGGGAATCAAGGAGTTTCCCTATTCTCTCCCCATCTTGATTTGTTGACCGGGGCATCACTTTTTCAGCATCCGTACCAGGAACGTCATGAGGAGGCGTAAGCCTTACCCCGTTTGAACCCCCGTTGATAACCAGGAGATGCCTGTAATCAACTCCTGGATAAAAATGTATATCCTTGCTACCCAGTTTTTCGTTTATAAAGGTGATCAGCTCCCTGGCCTCAGCGCTGCTTATGTGCCCGGCGGAGTGGCTTTTGATTCTACCTTTATCAAGGGTTATAAGGTTGCATCTTAACGCAAGCTCCCCCGGTTGAATTTCCACTCCCATACTGGCTGCTTCGAGGACACCTCTCCCCTGATAGCATTTATGCTGGTCATAACCGAGAATACCCATGTTCGCCACGGAGCTGCCTGGCGGCAAATCTTCAGGGACAGTAATAAGCTGCCCGCACCTCCCATTTCTCGCGAGCCCATCAATTGAAGGTTTATGAGCGATCATCAAGGGGGTCAGATTTCCCCTTTCTTTAAGGGGCCAGTCCGCCATCCCGTCTCCAAGGAAAATTACATATTTCATTCTTCAACTCTTATCATGACAGTTTTATCTGTAAGAATATCGAGATCTTCCATCTCTGAAAGGGCTTTCATAACGTTTTTTTCCAATGCTTCGTGAGTGAGCATCACAATAGGCACTGACCTATTTATTTCTCTTCCCTTTTGGATTACCGAGGAGATGGATATATGGTGTTTACCGAGAATCCCGGATATTTTTGAAAGTACACCGGGCTTATCTATGGCGGAGAAACGGAAATAGTAAGCAATCTTGAGATCCCTCATGGGTTGAATTTTGATTTGATTTCCATCCGACCCGGCATGAGCGAGGGGTGGGATCAAAACCTTAATATTCTTTTTTATCTGTCTCGCAATGGAAATGATATCTGAGACTACGGCGCTGCCTGTTGCTTTTCTGCCGGCGCCAAGACCGTAATAAAGATTAGGCCCCACGAAATCCCCTTCCAGGTACAGGGCATTATAGGCTTCATTCACATTAGCCATTATGTGTCCGATAGGAATCATGGCAGGGTGCACCCTTGCCTCAACCTTGCAATCCAGATTCCTGGCTACCGCGAGCAGTTTCAGGCAGTAACCGAATTCTCTCGCGAACTTTATATCCTCGGGCGTCAACCGGTTTATGCCTTCTCTGTATATCTGATCAAAGGGCACCGGTGATCCGAAGGCGAGAGAGACGAGTATGGCCAGTTTGTGGGCGGCATCGGTTCCGTCAACATCAAGGGTTGGAGGATCTTCCGCGTATCCGAGATCTATGGCCTCCTGGACGGCCTGGTTGTAAGGCAGTCCACCCTCCGTCATACGCGTGAGGATATAGTTGGATGTGCCATTCAGTATCCCCATCATGAAAAGGATTTTATTTGCGGAGAGCCCTTCACGAAGCGATCGCAGGACAGGTATCCCACCACATACACTGGCTTCAAACCCAAGGGTAACTCCATGATTATCAGCGGCCTCGTATAATTCCGTACCGTATTCTGCAAGAAGGGCCTTGTTGGCGGTAACGACATGCTTGCCGTTCCTGATCGCCCGAAGTATAAATTCCCTGGCCTTGGTTAGGCCGCCTATGAGCTCAACGACTATATCAATCTCAGGATCATCTATTATCTCGCTGGCGTCCGTGGTCAGGATCTCCGATTCAACATGAATACCCCTGTCCGAGTCTAGATCCAGATCGGCGATCTTTCTTAAAATTATGTCCGAGCCTACCCGGTTGTTTATTAAGTCATGATTTTTCAAGAGTATTTCAACAGTGCCAGCCCCCACTGTTCCAAAACCGATAATGCCCACTTTGATCTTATCCATTGTTCACCCTTATAATCGAACAATCTATTAACAGAAATTGAAGGACTACAGAACCGTCTTTATACCCCTTATGGCCTGGGCGGTGCGGTGAGGATTTTCTACGAGCGCGAATCTTACATAATTATCCCCGTATTCTCCAAACCCCATTCCGGGCGCAACGGCAACCTTCGCCTCCTTGATAAGCATCTTGGAGAAATTTACCGAACCCATTTCCTTGAATTGATCAGGAATCTTCGCCCATACAAACATTGTTCCCTTTGGCCTTTCAATCTCCCATCCAATCCTGTTCAGACCGTCAACGAGGGCATCTCTCCTCTCCCTGTATATCTCAACGATTTCCTTAACGCAGTCATCTGGGCCGTTAAGAGCGATGATCGAGGCAATCTGGATCGGTTGAAACATCCCGTAGTCGAGATAACTCTTAATCCTCGCCAGTGCCGCAACTAGTTTTTCATTCCCGACGCAGAACCCGACCCGCCATCCAGGCATGGAATAGCTTTTTGAGAGGCTGAAAAATTCCACCCCTATCTCTTTCGCTCCGGGTATCTCGAGAAAACTTGGAGGCTCAAAACCGTCGAAGACGAGATCAGCATAGGCAAAGTCGTGTATGACCAGGATATTGTGGTCGCGACAGAATGCGACGATCTTTTCAAAAAATTCCCTATCCACCACCGAGGTTGTCGGATTGTGGGGATAGGAAATGATGAGCATTTTAGGATTGGGCCATGTCTGTTTGGTCGCAGTCAAGAGATCTTCAAAGAAGTCCCTGTCAGGCCCAATCGGTATGCTGCGCAGGTCTCCTCCAGCGATAATCACGGAATAGGGGTGAATTGGATAAGTGGGGTTAGGCGCGAAAACGACATCACCGGGACTGATTGTTGCAAGGACCAGATGTGACAATCCCTCCTTTACACCAATAGTGGCAATTGCTTCCCTGTCCGGGTCAATGTCCACGTTAAAACGTCTTTTGTACCAGCCGGAGATAGCGAGTCTCAGTTTGGGGATTCCTGCAGACGCCGAGTATCTATGGTTATGTTCCTTTTGGGTGGCCTCGATCAGTTTATCTACTATATGCTTCGGGGTCGGAATATCAGGATTTCCCATCCCCAGATCAATAATGTCTTCACCCTTATGCCTCAATTCCATTTTCAGCTTGTTAACCTCCGCAAAGACATAGGGTGGCAAACGTGTCATTCTGATAAAATTTTCCATTATGTTTCTCCCTTTAAAAAACGCCTGAATAAACTTCTAATTACTACACCATTACAGGGAAAAAATCAAAAACTATTCATTTAGGCTTTAATTTATGAACCTTAATGCTATAA
Source organism: Deltaproteobacteria bacterium (assembly GCA_016932235.1). The sequence continues at coordinate 24,223 of JAFGDF010000241.1, forward strand.
TTAATACGTCATACTTCTGATGAGGTTTCGCAAAGTCCGGAAAGGAGTCATCTGTGATTAAAGAACAGGGCATCGTCGAGAAAATCATGAACACAAAGGCTACGGTTCGTGTAAGGCAGACTTCCGCGTGTGAGCACTGCAAGTCGCGTGGTTCATGTGATATCTCGAGAAGCAGCATGGTGGTAGAAGTCAACAATGATGCGCACGCAAAGGTGGGCGACCATGTTGAACTAAGCGTACCTGATGGAACCGTAATAAAGCTTTCCCTGATAGTTTACTTTTTCCCCATTATCGCCCTGCTGTTTGGGGCTTTTTTGGGGAGTGCCATAGGTGATTACCTTCATGTTAATAATTCCGTCATCGCGGTGATCGGGGGCGGCATTGGAATGATAACGGTCTTTCTTGCTTTGAAAAAGTATGAAAAAAACGAGAAATTCAGAAAGAGATATCAAACGCGGATGACCAGGATAATCATTCGTGCGGATTCCCCGCCAACCGGCGATAGCGGATAACAGGGTGATCGCTTTAACTTCTTCAGCCAGATCGGAGAAGAACTCATTAATGTCCGGTCAGGAAATTTCATTAAGATCGTAGTATGGGGAACTCTTTTTCCGGTCGAACTCGTTCCTGGCAAGGTTGACGCATAATGCCTTACGAGGCGGGCGGCGGGGCAGCTCAGTCGTTGTCAGGGCCAAAAAAGTTTGAACAACCGAGAAACATTCCGCCCGCTCTCCGAGGCGTAGGCTCTCCGAGCCGGAGGCTTGGCGTGAGCCTTACGCAATAATCCTGCTTCCAAGGTTTTCGCCGATAAAAAGAGTTCCCCATACTGCGATTCCTGCAACCGGATATTGAGTCATTGTTATTTCATCGGTTTATTTGCGGCCATCCGGTATTTTTCTTCAACTGCAATTTCCTGACCGGACAAGGCTGAGAAGAGCTGAAAGATCAAAATTATAGGATCAGGCCATTCCCTTAAAGGCGAAGAAGGCAAGAGATAGCATCCCCGCTGTCACAAGACCGATGGATGTGTCCTGCAGGGGTTTCGGCACCCTTGCCAAGAGTATGCGTTCACGGATAGCGGCAAACAGGACAAGGGCTAATCCGAAACCGGCAGCATAACTGAAAGATGATATCAGGGTTTCTAAAAAGCTGTATTTTTCCTTTATGTTTATCAGACACACGCCCATAACCGCGCAGTTTGTAGTGATAAGAGGGAGGAAAATCCCAAGGCCCGTATAAAGGGCGGGGATGCTCTTTTTAAGAAACATCTCGACAAATTGGACCAGAGAAGCGATAACAAGGATAAAAGACAGGGTTGTCAGGTATTCAAATCCGAATTTTTTCAGAACAAAATGATCCAGGACCCAGGTTATGGCACCGGCCATTACCAGAACGAAGATTACCGCCATCGCCATGCCGACCGCCGTCTCCATCCTCTTGGATACTCCCAGAAAAGGGCAGTTCCCCAGGTATTGCATTAGTAGGATGTTGTTGACAAGAATGCAGCTTATCGCCAGTATGAAATAGTCCATTGAATATCGTCTCCTTGTCCAAATATATCACATGAAATAAGCTATTTTTTACCGAGCATGTTCATGATGCAAAGCATGAGGCCGAGGCATACAAATGCACCGGGCGCCTCTACCATAAATGTAAAAGGTTGAAATGAAGAACCCAACACATTTGTATAGGTAGTACCAAAAGGAACTGTAAAACACCCTGTCCCAAGAACCTCTCTGAAGAAGGCCAGTACCGTCAGGGAAAGGGTGAAACCGATTCCGATGCCCAGCCCGTCAGCCAATGAAGGAAGAATTGGTCTTTTGGCGGCAAAGGCCTCAGCACGGCCGAGTAAAATACAGTTGACGACGATTAGTGGTATAAAGATGCCCAATTTTTCAAAGAGAGGGTATGCATATGCCTGCATTACAAGTTCCACCACCGTTACAAAGGTTGCGATTACTATGATAAAACAGGCTATCCTTACCTTTTTGGGTATCAAGTTCCTTAGAAGGGATATGAGCACGTTGGAACAGACAAGAACAAAAATAACAGCTATCCCCATTCCAAAGCCGTTTTCGACACTCTTGGTAACGGCGAGCGTCGGGCATAATCCCAGGACAAGCCTGAAAGGCGGAATGTCCGTCCAGAGCCCTTTGGTGAATTCCTGAACTATGGTTTTTGCCATAAAAAATAATCTCCCTGTCCCATTCTATAGTTTTTTCTGTATTTCCGGTTTAAGTCTCTTATAGATTTCGGATGCTTTCATCAGGGCGCCGCACACTCCGCGGGAGGTTACTGTAGCCCCGCTCAGCGCATCTATATCACCGCCGTCAGATTTTACCTGGAAGGGATCCAGTATGGATTTACCCTTGAACTGAGCTGCAAATGAAGGATCGGTCTTGGCCCTTGCACCGAGCCCGGGTGTTTCGCTGTGGGTCGTTACACCTATTCCGACCACTTCATCGCTCTCCAGGTTGACTGCAACCATTACGCCAACCTGCCCCCCGAATCCCGTGGCAAATGTTTCAAAGGCTATGGTATTTCGCTTTCCGTCAAACTCACCGATAAAGAATTTCCTTTCTTCCTTTCCGTCCTGCAGATTGAAATTATCAGAAATGGGATCATTTGAGCATCCTTCCAGAATGGATTCTATCGCGGGTCCCTGAACATATTCCAGCTTATTATATTCAATCTTTGACGCCGTCACATCCCTGACCACGGCAAGCAGACCGCCGGAGACAGTACTGAACAGAGCTACTGCGATAAAAAGCTTAAGCATTTCACGCATATTCGACCCCCTTGCCCAGAGACCCAGGCCGTATCTTGTCTATAATCGGGTTTGCGACATTAATCAGAAGGATCGCAAATACGGTCCCGTCCATGAAGGCACCTATGTTCCGGATGAGAACCGTAATGAAACCTCCAAGGATGCCATAGATGATCATCGGGATGAAATTGACCGGCGACGATGAGTCTTCGGTGGCAAGAAAAAAGGCCCCTATTAGAGTATAACCCGTAAGCAGATGAAAACCGGGCCCGGCATATTTCCCCGGATCCGCCATTTTGAAAATCAAGGCCGTAATTACGACTCCCAAGAGGAATGATAGAGATATCTCCCACCTTATGAATCCTCTCAGAATAAGATAAATCCCCCCTAAAATGAGTCCAAGCCCGAAAATTGATCCGATTCCGCCTGACTGTCTTCCCATAAGGAGATCCATTAGACTGAAATCGGCGCTCATTGAGGCGCCAAAGTGTTTAACGGCTCCGAGAGGGTAAAGCATTACGAAACCGAGGTCATAATTTACCAGCGCCTGGTCGAAATTCATCAGGCCTTTCCATGAGAGTATCAGAATGGCAACCGCCACAAGGGCTGGATTAAAAGGGTTACAGCCTATGCCTCCATATATTGTTTTCCCGATTACAACCGCCACAAAGGTTCCTGTAAGCACAACCCACCAGGGTGTGGTTGCCGGTAACAGCATGCCGAACATGAGACCGATGACGGCAGCGTTCCCGTCAACGACACTCACGGGACGTCTCATTATCTTATTCATGAGAAGTTCCCATAAAATTGCGAGAGAAACGGACAGGGCCAGCACTCCAAGGGCTGGAGCTCCGAATCTGTAAATTCCCATGAGAACCGCCGGTAGAGCCGCTATCATTATATTGTAGCTTTTTGTGGATATCTTACTCCCATTATGCCAGAAAGGGGCATGTGAACTGACGAGTAACTTCTGGTTAAGCATTATGTTCCTCCGCACTCTTTAACTTCTCGAATTCATATTTCCCCAGCATAATATAGTGAAACAGAGGTATTCTGGCTTCACACACAAATGCACAAAGCCCGCACTCTATGCAGGAGAGGAGGTCATAATCATCGACCGCCTCCTCATAGTGCGCGTTTTCCAGCAGGCGTATAAGCATATTAACCTGGATCTTGGAAGGGCAGACCCTGACGCATTCACCACAATTAATACAGGGGCTGTCAGAGTCTGGTACGATATGGCTTCTATCCTGGACCATGAGGGAGTCCACATCGAACATGACCGGCATCTCCTCGGAATATAAGGAAACGCCTGTCATCGGACCGCCCTGAATGATCCTGTCTCCCTCGTTGACCTCAATCTTCAATACCTTAAGGATGTCCTTGACCGGAGTTCCTATCCTGGCAATAACATTGATGGTATGGCAATTCTTATCAATCACGGCGAGGTTCTTCAATACTGGCGGTTTTTTCTGGTCAAAGACAATCGCAAGGGACGCGGCCGTTTCAGGGCTGATAAACGCGACGCCCATATCCCGGCAGCTTTTTCCCGCAGGCACGATTTTACCCAGGATATTTTTCATTACCATCTCAGGGAGAGCGTCCGGATAACAGGCTTCAATCAACCTTACCTCAATGCCCAATTTTTCAGCACTAAATTTCAGTTCAGGAGGAACGGTTACAATTATTTTTTTACATTTGGTTAGCTCTTTCAGGAATTTGATACCTTTTCTCAGATCATCACCCCTGTTTTTTATTATATTTTGATTGATGTTAACCAGAAGATCCTTATCAAAACCATTTATGATTATTGTTTCTATAGGTGTTTGAGTCGCCAGGATAGATCCGAAATCGGGATCGCCAGGAAGAGATTGAATAAACTCAGAAGCGTCCGGAAGAAAACCGGATCCGGCGATCCTGGTGAATTCCTCATCCAGCCGCTCTTCAGCATCGGCATTGATTGAAATGATGAAATGTCTCTGTCCCAGATAACCGGTGTAATCTGAGATGGAATCGATGATACCTGTAGCCGTAGAAATTAAAAAACATTCACTGTCGGCAGTAACCTGTACTTTTTGGCCGGTCCTGATTAAATCACCCGGTTTAATGGCAAGATCATGGTTAATTGAAGGAGGTTTCTTTACCAAAAGAGACATTTTCTCAGGTAACGGGACCTCAATAGCACTCTCTTTTTCATATTCATCTATTATGGAATATCTCAGTCTGGGCTTACATAAACCGAAAAACGGTTTTTTTAACATATCCTGCCTCCAGCCTATGATAAAACTCAACTTGTTTAATTTTCTGCAATATCCACAATCTAAAATTTATTACAAAACGTGACACAAGGAACAATCCATTGGAGCAGTCCCGTCTTCTTCATGGCATGTCAGACATTGGTTATGAAAAGCATCAGCTCTTTTTACCATATCTTCTTCTTCGCTTTCCCGTTCATGACATTCCCCGCAAGCTAGCGGTCTTTCACCGGAATCTTCTTCCCAGGCGTGGTGACAATCAACGCAATCAATGCCGTAGCCATCTTCAGATAGATGCGTCTTGTGATCGAAAAGCACGTTTCCTGCTGTTGAGGTGAGCATTATCCTGACAGGCTCTTCAGGAGTTTTATCCGGGAAAGCAGCATAACATACAAAACCAATTACAAAGAGGGCGATTGCAATCCAATATGCGACAATCTTTTCCGTTTTTATTTCCATGTCATCTTCCCTTTACCAGACCTTATGCGGATATCGGCGTACGTCACGAAAACAGCCCAAATCATAACACTGAGATGAAAAGAGAATTGTTAGTCCTGGGTATCTCCCGTCATCACCCGGTATAGATATTGCGGATGTGAAAAAATGCACGCTTGGATTTTTATAGGAAAGGCGGATCATTTGTCAAGAAGCTTTTGTTTAAATATAGTCTTATTACCTCCTAGGATCCTGTCGGACTTTGTCCGACATGCTCCTAAAAAGTTATTCAATTAATATCTTATTCCGATTCATTAGTGTCCGGTTAGATTATATATTATCTTTCATTAAACACTTTGAATACAAGGATAATATAATGGGATCGAACTTCACACAATTTGATCGTAATACTCTTTTTCTTATGCCTCCTTCCGTAAAATATTACTAGCAGGCTGACGGACAAAGTCCGGCAGACTGCAAGAGCATTGCGTGTTTTCTACGATAACCCTGCCAGGATCGCGTTTGGCGGTAAATTTTCGGATCCTATTAATGATGATGTATAAAAACGGGCTGGTATGTCGTGTTTTTGACCACGATCTCCTTTGCCTTTTCCGCGTCAGTGACATTAAAGAAGGGACCGAGCAGGACCCTGTGCCATTCGAGGTTTTCCAGCGTTACAGTCTCAATCCTCGGGTTAAGACCCCTTTCTTGGAATTCAATAAGAGTTTTTTTAGCGCGCGCATCTTCAAGAAAAGACGCGACCTGTATCTCTATAAAATATGGAGTAGCGGGCGGGCCGCTCGGTTCAGGAATGATATCAACAAGTTCCCTGTTTGTCTTATCGATCAGTTCGATGGTTTTGTCTCTCTGCATGAGGTTGCTGGAGCGTAGAGCGGCGGGGATGATGTCAATGGGGGTAAAAGGCAGTCCGCCGTCGTGTGACCGTTTTAAAACATTTTTTGATAGGAGTATGCTGCCGGTTTTGGCATCGATTAAATCGATTTCGACTCTCAATGTTATTTGTGAATATATTCCCAGGAAGATTCTTTTAAACTCCATTACCCTGCCGATGATAAGATAATCAACATGAAATAATTTCCCGATCTCTTGCGCAGATAGATCACGCCAGGATCTGGAAGATTTTTTATCATAGAATTCAAGTATTCGATCGATTTCATTCAACTCAAAGTCACGATAGGTTTTTGAGCTGAAATAATTATAGAAGCTTTTCCTTACAAGGATTTCAATGCCTGTTTCTTTGGTCTTATTTGAGAAAGGCAGGATTGCACAGTTCTTCGGGTAAGTGCTATCTTGAACAGCATTGATGGGGGCCATATATATTCTGTTTCGATGTAAGATGGAAAAACAGGCTGTCAAACCTGTTAACAGTATTAAAATAAAAAGTTTCTGAATAGCATGGGTTTTAATAAAGGACATTATGAACTCCAAAGCGCATATGTATCCTGGAAACTCGAACCAGCAGCCTGTCGGACAAAGTCCGACAGGCTCCTAGGCTGCTAATATAATTGAGAGCGAATAGAGTGTCAAAACGAAAGGAAAAATAAGGATAATAAATAGGCCTTATCCAGTTTATTTAGAGTTATCCGTTATTTTTCATCCCTATTCTTGGGAACACGTTTCTTATTTCTTTTGGTAAACCGCCAGGATCCCTCTCATTGGAGCGCCGGGAGTCAGCAGGCGCAATCCGTCAAAGCGTGGTAAAACCTTTTCAAGTCCATAGACCATAAAGATGGCCCCTTTTTTAGCTTCACCGGCTATCAGGCCGGCGAATTCCTTCTGCATAGTCAGGTAAGTATAATATATATCGAAATCATGAAAACTTATCCCTGTCCGGGCATGTATAGATAGGTAAAGTTTCTTATCCATGGAGTCCCCGTGAAAGAGATTTATATTACGGGGTGGTAATACCAAGCGGTGTTTGATAAGATAGAGTTTCAGTTCATTTACTAAAGGAGAATATTCATCCAGAGTCCATTCATCTATCTCGATACCTATGGATGCCTTGGCCAGATAACTGATCAGGACGTTTACGCGACCATCGGCGCAACCCATGTCAAGGAACAGCTTTTCGCCAGTCGAAAAGAGACCCCGTATCATGAGTTCATCGATACAAACTGCTAGCTTCCCCAGATCTGTGGACCGTCTGTATCCAAGCGGTCCGGAATCTCCAACCTTCCTGCAGTCGTAAAATTCCGATACCTTCAATAGGGTATTCTTTATTTTTTTATCCAGCATGTGCCAAAATCTCTTTTATTTTTTCATCCAGAAGGAAGATGAGCTCCAGCTCGGTCCCCTCGTGTTCACGGAGTTTCGCGAGTCCTTCAGTACCGATAGTGGCATTTATGTCCCTGCAAACGTAATTTACACAAATCACATGCCTGGCTAAGAGGACGCACCCGTCTTTGCCAAGGAAGAAACAATTTCCGGGATCGGTTCTTTTTTCAGGGAGACTCAGGTCAAGCATGAGGTTCAATAATAAAAGTGTTCCACTGTATCTATTTTCAATCCCTGAACCGCAGCATGACCCTCCTCCCTCCTCAGAACATATCCTGCATTTATCAAGCATGCCTATCCTTTTCATCTCATTTCGGGACGCCAGGATGGCTTTTTTTAGTTCTGTCAGATGTTTGCTGATAAAGATATCCATCAGAAGAAGATCTCTATTGACCTGATAACATCCTTTTGCCCATCTGATTTTATCCATTATGTCCATTTCGATTGGAATTTCCTTGAGCATGATGATCTTAATATGCTGACAGGCCTTTGTACTTTCTCCGACGGCCTGCCGGAAGTCAGGCTATTTCCTGTATTCATAACCGGTTACAAGAGGTTCTGCAAGAAAAAACATTTTTATTGAAAGAGTGCATTTTATATAAAAAAACAGTTTTTTCCCTTGACAAATCAGGAATTTTCGGTAGAATGTGTCAAAAAGTGAAATAAAGTGGATAAAAGTGTAATTCAGGCGGGATTTATGTTCAGAGGTCGCTCAAAACATACCCTCGATGAAAAGGGCAGACTTGCCATTCCAACACGTTTTAAAGAGGTTTTAAAACAGAAGGGCCAGGGATGCCTTGTCGTCACGAATCATTTGAATTGCCTCTGGGCCTTTGCACAGGATGACTGGAGGATAATCGAGGAGAAGGCTGCGAATTTATCCCTGATGGATAACGCTGTCAATACATATCGACGTTACTTTATATCAGGTGCCCAGGAATGTATTTTAAAACAGGGCAGAATAACGATACCTCCTGATCTCAGGGAGATAGCTGGATTAAAAAAGGATATCATGCTTGTAGGAGAGCTCAAGTTGTTTGAGATATGGGACAGGGAAAGATGGGAAGCGGAATTTCAAAGAGCAATGGAAAGCTTTTCGGATGCGAGCCAGTCTTTATCGGAGCTTGGTATCTAAGGATATGAAAATTGGCATACCCTCACAAACCCGTCATGCTTCAGGAATCTGTAAATGCACTTGTAACGGATCCGGACGGTATCTATGTTGACGGTACACTCGGCAGCGGTGGTCACAGCGAAGAAATAGGGAAGAGAATATCGGTTTCCGGGAGGCTAATATGTTTCGACAGGGATATCGATGCTGTGATGATATCCGGGGATCGATTAAAGTTTCTTGGTAACAGGGTCACCATCGTAAATTCAAACTTCGCGGATATAGGAGAAGTCCTTCCGAGGTTAAATATAGAAAAAGTTCAAGGAATTCTTCTGGACCTTGGATTGTCGTCGTATCAGCTTGGCGGATCAGGCAGGGGATTCAGCTTCAACAGGGATGAGCCTCTGGATATGAGAATGGATCAACGTGATTCGGTAACTGCCGGGGATCTGGTAAATGAGCTTTCCCAAAAGGAGATTGAAAAAATCATAAGGGTTTACGGCGAGGAGAGACACGCACGGTTAATCTCAAAAATAATCGGCCGGGAGCGCGAAAAAAAGGTCATAAATTCATCCCTTCAGCTGGCAAATTTGATTCATTCAGTGCTTCCCTCTCATCGTAGACCAGGGACAATAGACTGCGCCACAAAAACATTCCAGGCCTTGAGAATAGCGGTTAACAGGGAGCTGGAACATCTTGAGAAATTTATGGATATTGTTCCGCCACTTATCGAAAAAGGCGGCAGGTTGGTTTTTCTTTCATATCACTCCCTGGAGGATAGGCTTATAAAACAGACGATAAAAGAGTGGGAAAAAGCGTGTGTGTGCCCTTCGGATTTTCCGGAATGTATATGCGGAAAGAAGCCAATTTTCAGAGGATTATTTAAAAAAGGCATCAGGCCAGGGAAAGCAGAGATATCAGACAACCCGAGAGCTCGCAGTGCCATTATGAGGGTAGCGGAAAGGATCTAGACATGGTTAGACCGATAAAAGCATCAGAAATTGAAAAGAAGAGGAATTCCAAAACAGGGATCAGGATAAATAACGCCAGGATCAACAGAGGGAGATTTTATTTTACACCACGACAGATCCTTTTAATAAGCGTCCTGCTCGTCATCTTCATGGGGAGCAGTATCGGTTATGTGTGGTCAAATTATGAAGGAACGCAGATAGGTTACGATCTTAGCAGGTTACAGCGTGAAGAGTTAAGGCTTAAAGACATAAACTTAAAACTGAGACTTGAGCTTGCAACCCTCAAATCTCCTCAAAGTATCGAGACGGCGGCAAGGTCATTAGGTCTTAGTGAGGCTCGAATAGAGCAGATAATCGTTTTACCATGAAGGTACGGGATAAAAAATGGATCAGATTTCGAATATATCTTGTAGCTTCCTTTTTTATAATTGGAGTAGGCGTAATAATCGCGAGGGCCTATCAACTCCAGGTCCTTGAAAGAGATAAACTGGGTACGATCGCTCGTGCGGGTTACAGGGGCGAGATAAAATTATCCCCAAAAAGGGGAACGATCTACGACCGTGAAAAGCATGAACTGGCAGTCAGTGTGGAGGTGGGTTCAATATACGTTCATCCTAATCTGGTGCAGGAAAAGAAGAAGACAGCCAGTCAGCTGGCCCTCAATCTTAACATGCCCGTAAACGAGGTGCTTTCTCTCATTAGCAGTAAGCGATCTTTTGTTTGGGTGGAAAGAAGAATATCACCGGAAAAGATCAGACGGGTTAAGTCTCTTGGGATGACCGGTGTCGGATTCGCAACGGAAACGAGGCGCTATTATCCGGGTAGAGAAATAGGCGCAAATTTACTTGGATTTGCCGGAGCTGATAATCAGGGTCTGGAGGGTCTTGAAAGGGCATATGATAAAATCTTGAGAGGACCAGAGGACATCCTTGTTCAGATGAGGGATGCCTTAGGCCGTCCGTTTTATGTAAACAGACCACAGAATGACGATCATAAGATACGGAATCTGATTCTGACAATAGATAAGGATATCCAGTATAAAGCGCAGCAGTCTCTTGAGGCTGCGGTGAAAAAGTTTCGTGGCACGGGCGGTCAATGTATAATCATGGACCCTGAGACAGGAGAAATACTGGCAATGGCTGTTTCTCCAAGTTTTAACCCTAACGTTTTTGGAAATCACAATCCCAGCGAGTGGAGGAATCGGGCGGTAACGGATTGTTATGAGCCCGGATCCGCAATAAAGGCCTTTCTCCTGGCTACCGCTCTGGAAAAGAGTATCGTCTCACCCAATACTGTCTTCTTTTGTGAGAACGGCAAATACCTCGTCTCGAATCATACTATACATGATACGAAAGAACATGCAAACCTGACGGTTTCGGATATTGTTGTCCTGTCAAGCAATATCGGCGCAGCGAAGATAGGATGGGAGCTTGGTTATGAAACTTTTTACGAGTACATGAAGAGATTCGGGTTTGGTGAAAAAACCGGAATTGATCTCATAGGGGAACGGGAAGGGTTTATCAGACCGGCTAGGGAATCAAAGCAGATCGACATGGCAACCTCATTTTTCGGACAGGGTATGTCGGCAAGTTCGCTGCAACTGGTCACAGCCATATCAGCCATCGCCAACGGCGGTAAATTAATGAAGCCATACGTGGTAAAAGCTGTTACGGACCAGTCCGGCAGGGTACTAAAAGCCACACATCCCGTCATGGTCCGGAGGGTTATTTCAGAGGAAACCGCCGCAAAAACCACAAGGATTTTAGAAGATGTTGTGAGTAAAAAAGGTACCGCCCCGCAGGCCGCTATTCCTGGTTTCAGGGTGGCCGGAAAGACCGGTACTTCTCAGAAGGTGGACCCTGTCACGAAGAGATATTCCAAGAAGAATTATGTGGCTGTATTTATCGGATTTGTCCCCGTTGAAAGACCGAGGCTGGCTATCCTTGTTATAATAGACGAACCCAAAGGGCCCATATATTACGGGGGTTCGGTAGCCGGTCCGGTTTTTAGGGAGGTTGGATCATGGGCGCTTAATAGTATGCGTGTAAACCCGCAGATAAGAATGGCCAACATCGAAGATGATCTGAATGCTCAATATGCGGCTAAAGAAGAAATGCAGGTTGAACCTGAACCTGTATTGGAAAATCAGGAAGCACTGCCTGATTTCAAAGGGCAGAGCATTCGTGAGGTATTGAGGAAAATGAACCGCCTGGGGATAGATCTTGAGATCGAAGGGTCCGGGCTTGCTTTTGATCAGATCCCTTCCCCGGGGATGCCACTGGATAAGGTTACATCGGTAAAGGTAATATTTAAACCACCTGCATGAATCGCCTAAGACGCGTGCAGTACTGGATAATTGGATAAGAGATGAAACTGAGTCATCTATTGAACGGCATAGGATTTCATGAACTGGAAGGAGATGAGGAGGTAGAAATCAAGGGCATAGCCTATGATTCCCGCAATGTCAGGCCGGGATATCTGTTTGTTGCAATAAAAGGGCATAATCAGGACGGTCACCGGTATCTCACAGAGGCTGTAAAAAACGGGGCTGTCGCACTTGTCGCGGAGTATTTCAGCGGATCCTTTGAAAGGATTTCAAGGATAAATGTGCCCGATTCAAGGATTGCTTTATCAAAACTTGCCCTGCGATTCTATGATAATCCCTGTAAAGATCTTGACATCGTGGGGATCACAGGCACGAACGGAAAGACATCGACGAGCTATCTGCTTGAATCCATATTTCATGAAGCTGGCTGCAGGCCGGCCGTTATCGGAACAATCAACTGCCGTTTCGACGGTATAACAAGGCCTTCGCCGGTGACGACCCCGGAATCTCTTGATCTCATGCGTTTCATGCGGGAAGTTTCGGATAAAGGGGCCACACATGTCTTTATTGAGGTATCATCACATGCCCTTGACCAGGGGAGAACATCGGAATGCGCTATGAGGGCTGCTGTATTTACTAATTTTTCCAGAGATCATCTTGATTACCACGGGACCATGGAAAGATACTTCGAGGCGAAAAGCCTTCTTTTCAAAGGACTTCAACAGGGCACTAAGGGAAAGGACAGCGTAGCAATAATAAATATTGATGATCCGAGAGGAGAGGAACTGGCCTCGTTTACCAGGGTGAAAATAGTGCGATATGGCATGAATAGTAAAGCCCAGTTTAGGGCGGAATCAGTACGCGCAACAAGGAAAGGATTGAGTGCGGTATTAACAACCCCTGAAGGAAGGATAGACATAAAATCTTCCCTTATAGGTGAAATAAATATCTACAATATCCTTGCGGCAGCAGCGACGGCGGTATCTCTTGGAATAGATCTTGAGAGCGTCGCGGAGGGCTTGGAGAAGATGAGGGTAGTGCCGGGGCGATTGGAACCGGTCAGCAACAACAGGGGGCTCACAATTGTAGTTGACTACGCGCACACGCCGGATGCGCTTTTAAAGGCCTTAACGAATCTCAGGCCTCTTGTAGCGGGAAGATTGATAACAGTTTTCGGTTGCGGTGGCGACAGGGATAAGGGGAAGAGATCCGAAATGGGTATGGTGGCGGGGGAAAAAAGCGATGTGGTGTTCATTACGTCTGACAACCCGCGGAGTGAGGATCCGAAGCGCATAGTTGACCAGATAGAGGAAGGGGTTCGAGGATCAGGCATGATGATGAAAGAATGGCAGGGCAATTCACACGGAATGGAAAAAGGGTATTTCATAGAAGTTGACCGGAGAGAGGCTATAAGAAAAGCGATTCTCGTTGCAGGCACGAAAGACGCTATACTTATTGCCGGAAAGGGGCATGAAGACTATCAGATTGTGGGAAATATCAGAAGGCATTTTGATGACAAAGAAGAGGCGGCAAAAGCCGCAGCGTGATGCATGGTTATCAGTTAATGGCTGCTAGTTACGGGTCATGATGCGGATTATCCATTAATTTAAAGTCCTGATCGAGAAGCAGGATATATTAAAAAGGTAAATGACGGTCATTATGGGCACGAGATGGGGAGAGATTACAGCGGAGGAAATCGCTTCATCGATAAACGGGAGGATAATTTCAGGAGATAGAAGGACGGTTTTTTACGGGCTTAGCAGTGATTCCAGAAAAATCAAGGAAGGGGAAATATTTATCGCACTCAGGGGTGACAGATTCGACGGTCACGACTTCATCCCCGAGGTAATAAAAAAGGGCGCAACCGGCGTTATTATGGAACAGGGGGTGGCCCTTGGTTTTCCCGTTGGAAAAACGCCATGCATCATTGGAGTCAGGGATTGTCTGACAGCCCTTGGAGATTTTGCCCGGCACTGGAGAAGACAGCATAAAGTGCTTGTCGCAGTTATTACAGGCAGCGCCGGGAAGAGCAGCGTAAAGGAGATGGCAGCCTCCATACTCGGACGTGAAGCGAAGACTTTAAAAAATCAGGGGAATCTTAACAATCTGATCGGAATGCCGCTGACCATTCTCAGGATGGAAGATGATGACAGGATGGCCGTGCTTGAGATGGGTATGAACAGGCCAGGTGAGATCGCACGACTTACTGAAATTGCGGATCCTGATATAGGGCTTATTAATAATGTCGCTAAAGCGCACCTGGAAGGTGTGGGAGATATCATGGGAGTAGCTAAGGCGAAGACGGAGCTCATTGAAAAGATCTCACCGGAAAGCAAAATCGCCCTGAATGGTGACGATAAATTTCTTATGAAGGCTGCATCGCGTTATTCAAGAGAAATGATAACCTTCGGCCTAAGCGATGGGAATGATATCCGGGCTGGAAATATACGGTCATTGGGGAAAGATGGAATGTCTTTCGATCTCCTGTACAGAATGGACTCTGTCCCTGTCAAAATAAGGGTGCCAGGGCTACAGAATGTGGCCAACTCGCTCGCGGCTTCAGCGATAGGTATTTTTATGAATATGTCTCTTGATCAGATAGCCAGGGGGCTTGAAGAGTTTGAAGGGATCGAAGGAAGATTAAAGGTCATTCACCTGGATGATGACATCATTCTTATTGATGACACGTATAATTCAAATCCGTTATCAGTGAATGCGGCCATTGATTCCGTAGCCGAAATAGCATCAGGAAGAAGGGTCATTATCGGCCTGGGAGAGATGCTGGAACTGGGTGATGAAAGTGTTAATGCGCATTTTGAAGCGGGAGAAAAAGTGGCGGAACTGGGGGGATCACATCTTTTCGCAATCGGAGAGCATGCGGCTGATATCATAAAAGGTGCCGTGAAAAACGGCTTTTCCCCGGAGAAATCAGTGATCGTTGAATCCTGGGTGGAAATGGCGCGAAGAATTGAAGACATACTGGAAAAAGGGGATCTTATCCTCTTAAAGGGATCCAGGAGAATTGGACTGGAAAGGGTTTCCAATCGTCTTGAGAAAATGCGGTCGAAGGAGAACTGTTATGACCAGGACAAAAAAAATCATGGTGGTTGATGATGAGGCAGGCATAAGAAATCTGCTTTTCGATGTTTTATCAGAAGAAGGATTCATGGTTACACTGGCTAAAGACGGTGAGGATTCCCTCAGGCAGATGCAAAAAACCAGGTATGATCTTGTTATAACGGATATCAATATGCCGCGTCTTGGCGGTATGGAACTCATCAGAAGGATGAAGATGGACGGGCGTAAGGAAAAGATTATCATCATGTCCGGGAAACCCATAGATCTCAGCAAAAATAAAAAGGAGATTCCCAAGGTGTTTGCGCTTTTAAATAAGCCTTTTCATATGAATTTATTTCTTGAAGTTGTTTCTTCAGCCTTTCTAACGGTAAATATGAAGAAATGTGATGGAAGAGAAATCTCCAGGAAGGGAAAGCTGGCTAATGCTGTATAAGCTGATCTATTTGTTTCAAGATGAATTATCCTGGCTGAATGTTTTCCGATACATAACATTCAGGACGATCATCTCTACACTATCATCATTAATATTCTTTTTTATCCTCGGGGAATGGGCAATAAACAGACTCCGCATGATGCAGATAGGTCAGTATATTCGCGAGGAAGGTCCGCCCAATCATAAAATCAAGGAGGGGACCCCAACTATGGGTGGATGTATTATCCTTCCGCTTATACTGTTATCCGGGCTGATGTGGGCTGATTTCAAAAATATTTATGTCTTGCTGTGTATCTTTATTATCCTGAGTTACGGCTTGATAGGCTTCGCGGATGACTACTTGAAAGTTGTTAGGAAAAAGAACTACGGGCTGAGTGTCAGGGGGAAAATACTATTACAAATAGTCGCGGCGTTAATAGTGTCATGCGTCTTATATAATTATCAGGGTTTCGACACATTCCTGAATCTGCCGTTTTTTAAAACAGTAAGACCCGATCTGCATTTTTGGTACATTCCGTTGATGGTTTTTATCATAGTTGGATCTTCCAATGCAGTAAATCTCACCGATGGACTGGATGGGCTGGCCATAGGCCCTATCGTTGTGACTTTTACGAGTTATCTTGTTTTTTCCTATCTCACAGGACACATCAAAATAGCCTCCTATCTGCAGATCCCTTATGTGCCGGGTAGCGGTGAACTCTCCGTGCTGTGCGGAGCCACCGTAGGCGCGGGACTTGGTTTCCTCTGGTACAATTCATACCCGGCGGATGTCTTTATGGGAGATGTGGGATCATTACCTCTTGGCGCGTTATTGGGCACAGTGGCGATAATGACCAAACAGGAATTGGTCCTTATTCTGGTTGGAGGTATTTTTGTTTTTGAAGCGCTTTCGGTTATTTTTCAGGTTGTATTTTTCAAGCTTACGGGTGGGCATAGAATCTTCAAAATGGCTCCAATTCACCACCATTTTGAATTGAAAGGGTTGCCCGAGAGCAAGATTACAGTACGGTTCTGGATCATTGCAATTATTTTGGCTTTGCTGTCCATAAGCACACTGAAGTTGAGATGATGATAAAGGAGGAGAGTGGATGATGAGGTTTTACAATCTGTGGATGCAGCATATTTCCAATCCATTGCATATTTACTGCCGTCTTATTGATTTTGGGGTGAGTACAAGATTCTCGAAAAAGATTGGGATGGTCTATGAAAAGTATATTTATCTCTTTTTAACGAAAGACATAAAACTAAGATGGAAGTGGTCAGGAAGAAGATTCTGATAGTGGGTTTTGGAAAATCCGGGATTTCGATTGCTCGCTATTATTCAAAGCAGGGTGTCGAGATCACTATAGGGGATATAAAGAAGGAAGAGGATATTGACAAGTCCCTACTTGAGGAAGCCAGGCGGATGAACATCCATCTGGAGCTGGGTGAACACAGAACGGAAACCTTCATCGGTTCAGATGAGATTGTTGTGAGTCCCGGAGTTCCTCTTGAGCTGGAGCCTTTAAAAATTGCGAGGGACCGTGGTGTTCCCGTTATCGGGGAAATGGAACTCGCTACACGAGTAATTGATACTCCAATGATAGCCGTAACCGGGACAAATGGAAAGACAACGGTCGTAAGCCTTATCAGTAAGATGCTAAAAAACTCCGGGCTAAAAGTGTTTACGGGTGGGAATATAGGCACCCCTCTTATTGATTATGCGGCTGGAAGGAGGGACGCTGATTATGTCGTCGTAGAAGTCAGCAGTTTTCAGCTGGACAGCATGCGCGCCTTTTCTCCCTATATCTCAATCTTATTGAATATTTCTCCGGACCATCTGGATAGATATCCTGATTATGAAGCTTATGTCAGATCAAAATTAACTATTTTCAGAGAACAGAAAAAAGGACAGTACGCCATTTTGAATGATTCCGATGAAAGACTTTCTCAAATTGATCCGAAAGGGACTGTAACGTTTCTACGCTATGGGCTTGAAAAGAAAGAAGGAAGGAATGCTTATCTCATTGGTAAAAAATTGATAGTCACAATTCCAGGGAAAGAAGAATACGAGTTTAATACCGGGAATTTCAAGCTGGCCGGCATCCATAACCTGGAGAACATTATGGGCACGATCCTGGCAGGAATGGTCATGGATATTCTTCCGGAAACAATAAAGAAAAGCATAGAGGATTTTGAAGGGCTGCCTCATCGAATGGAAGTAATCGGAAAGATACAAGATGTAATTTTTATAAACGACTCAAAGGCCACTAACGTTGACGCGGCGAAAAGGGCGATTGAGAGTTTGGACAGGAATGTAATATTAATCGGTGGAGGGCGAGATAAGGGTGGAGACTATGCCCCTCTTGTCAATATTTCAAGAGGCAGAGTAAAAAAAGCGATCTTTTTGGGTGAGGCGAGGGCGCTTATGGCGAATGCATTTAAGGGCAACATTCCTTTTTCTCTGGCGGAAAGCATGGAAGATGCGGTAAATCAGGCCTTCACATCCGCTGGGAAAGGCGATGTTGTGCTTCTGGCGCCGGCCTGTTCCAGTTTTGACATGTTTAATGATTATCTGGAAAGAGGAACTGTTTTCAGGGAAGCAGTGGAGAAGCTGAAAAATGCCGGCTAAAGACCAGGGTGGATACGACTATCTTATTCTTGTTCCGACAATCCTTTTACTTGGATTGGGCCTAATCGCTATTTACAGCGCCAGCTCCTTTTTAGCAGCCCATAAACTGGGCGACAGCAATTTTTACCTGAAAAGGCAGGCATTTTTCTGCCTCATGGGATTGTGTTTACTGATAATGGCAAAGAATATTCCAACGGTTTTTTATAGCCGTTTAGTATATCCAATGCTTGGCATAAGCCTGCTGCTGTTGATCGCCCTTTTTGTTCCGGGTCTGGGAAGGAAAGTTGGAGGGGCATGCCGATGGTTACGATTTGCCGGTTTTTCAATCCAACCCTCGGAGATCGCTAAACTCTCGCTGGCAGTCTATATCGCTTATTCCATGTCCAAAAAAGGCCAAAGCATGTCAGACTTTTCCCGAGGGCTTTTACCTCATCTGTTTGTGACAGGAACATTCATGGTGCTGATCCTTATGCAGCCTGATCTCGGCACCGCAGTTATTATCGGCCTCTGGCTATTGATACTTCTTTTCGTGGGCGGGCTTAACCTTTTTCAGCTTTTCTCCATTGCCCTGATAGCCATGCCCATGGTGCTATGGTTGATCATGAGGGCGGATTACAGATTAAAAAGATGGTGGGCGTTTCTCAATCCATGGGAGGACCCTCAGGGTTTGGGATTCCAGATTATTCATTCCTTTCTGGCATTCGGATCAGGGGGAATCGCTGGTGTGGGATTAGGGAACAGCAAACAGAAGCTTTTCTATCTCCCGGAGCCACACACTGATTTCATTCTTTCAATTTTAGCCGAGGAACTGGGGTTCCTGGGAATCATCTCAATAATAATTCTCTTTTCCGTCCTTATCCTGAGGGGAATAAAGATAGCGCTTGATGCGTCTGATCTGTACAGCAGTTATCTGGCTCTCGGCATAACTCTGATGCTCGGGTTGCAGGTAATGATCAATATGGGTGTTGTCATGGGATTATTGCCGACAAAGGGCCTGACACTTCCCTTATTAAGTTATGGCGGATCCTCTTTGATAGTGAATCTCATTGGAATAGGGATACTTTTAAGCGTATCAGCGAGGAGATAGAGATTGATCAAACTGAAAATATTGGGCCTGTAATGTTTCTTTCATGAAAAGGAATGACAAGCATGGGAAAGAATCGTGACAGCCGGAGATCAAAAACAGATGAAATCAGGATGATTATCGCAGGTGGCGGTACCGGCGGACACCTTTTCCCCGGATTGGCTGTCGGAAAAGAGATCTCCGAACGGTTCAGCAGATCAAGGGTGCTATTTATTACAGGACAAGGGGGGATGGAAACGGACATTATATGCCGTTCCGGGTTCATGCATGAATCCATCAGCGTTGAAGGAATAAAGGGCAGGGGCTTAAGAAAAGCGATAATCGCCTTCGTTAAGGTTCCAATTGCGATCTTTCAATCCGCAAAAATTATCAGGAGGTTCTCGCCCCATGTGGTTTTTGGTGTTGGAGGGTATTCATCAGGACCAGCGTGTTTTGTAGCAAGGATTATGAAAGTTCCGACTGCGATACATGAGCAAAATACATTTCCCGGTCTCGCAAACCGGTTGCTGAGTCGGATTGTGGACAAGGTATTTATATCTTTTGAAGTGAGCAGGAATCACTTTCCGGGAAGAAAGATTCTGGTGACCGGGAATCCCATTCGAAGAGTATTATTAGAGAAGATGGATACAGAAGAAGATGCGAAAAGGATTTTTACCGTGCTTGTTGTCGGAGGAAGCCAGGGAGCGATTGCTATCAACAGGGCATTCCTGGATGCTCTTGAGATATTGAAAAAGAATGGCATGGAGTTAAATATTATTCATCAGACCGGAAAACAGGATTTTAAGTATGTTAAAGATCAATATGAAAAAAGAGGATTCAAGGGAAATGTAACAGCTTTTATCGAAGATATGGGCATAGCATACAAAGAGGCCCATATTGTTATCGGCAGGGCCGGGGCTTCAACCATTTCCGAGCTCGCTGTGCTTGGAAAGCCCTCCATACTGATCCCCTATCCCTTTGCGGCGGATGGGCATCAGGAAACTAATGCAAGGATTCTGGCCACTACGGGCGGAGCGGAAATACTGCTGCAGAAGGACTTAAACGGTCAGAGGCTGGCCGAAATACTCGTTCGGTACAAAGAGGACAGGATGGCATTAAGAAGAATGGGGTGTAAGGCAAGAGAAACGGCCATGCCTTATGCAACGGCTGTTATCGCAGATGCGATCGAGAGAATGGCTTTTAAGTACGGTGGAAGGCGTGAAGAGTAAAAGAGATCAGGCATGTCCGGTCATTGATTAAAGTTAAGAATAATTAATTGAATATGAAGACATTCGGAAAAGTCAGGCACATCCATTTTGTGGGTATCGGGGGTATAGGCATGAGCGGGATCGCCGAATTGCTCCTAAACCTTGGCTATAAGGTCAGCGGGTCGGATATCAAAGATTCAAAAGTCACGGAACGAATTTCAAGGCTTGGGGGAAAGATATTTCTGGACCATAAAAAAGAGAATATCCTTGATGCCGATGTGGTGGTTTTTTCCTCGGCGGTTCCGGTTGACAATCCTGAGATAGTGGAAGCAAGGGAGAGTTCCATCCCCGTTATTCCAAGGGCCGAGATGCTGGCGGAGCTGATGAGGCTCAAATATGGAATATCCGTCGCGGGTGCGCACGGGAAGACTACAACCACGTCCATGATAGCTTCTATTTTAACGGCCGGGAACCTTGATCCGACTGTGGTTATAGGAGGAAGGCTGGATATCTGGGGCGGCTCCAACGCCAAGCTGGGGCAGGGGGATATTCTGGTGGCAGAATCAGATGAAAGTGACGGATCATTCATGGCTCTTTCACCCACAATAGCTGTTGTTACCAATGTTGACCTGGAGCATGTTGATTATTATGGGAGTATGGAGGCAATAAGGGAGGCCTTTATCAGGTTTATTAACAAGATTCCGTTTTATGGCACGTCTATACTATGCATGGATAATGAAGAGATACAGGGCATAATCCCTTTTCTTAAAAAAAGATATATTACCTATGGAATGGCCGCACAAGCAGATATAAGAGCGAAAGATATTAGAGGTGGAAGATTTGAGTCTGATTTTGAAGTCCTTTATATGGATAAAAGCCTGGGACGGGTATCCGTGGGAATGCCCGGGGTTCACAATGTTCTCAATGCCTTAGCCGCCATATCCGTCGGTCTTGAACTTGAAATGGATCTGAAGGATATACGGGCGGGACTGAAAAACTTAGGCGGGCTTGAGAGGCGTTTCCAGATTAAAGGAGAATCTGGGGGGATACTCATAGTGGATGATTACGGTCATCATCCATCTGAGATCCAGGCGACACTGGCCACTGCAAAGGAATGCTGGCCTGATAAACGTCTTGTGGTTGCGTTTCAGCCTCATCGATATACGAGGACCAGCGCGCTTTTTGATCGTTTCGCGATCAGTTTTAATGATGCGGATGTGCTCATTGTTTCACCAATTTATTCGGCAGGAGAGAAACCTATTCAGGGGATAGATTCGGAATTTCTTTATAATGAGATTAAAAAACACGGACATAGGGATGTGATTCTCTGCAGTTCAAATGAAGTGATTCTTCCGAAGCTTATGGAAATAGGATTGCCCGGTGATGTTATCTTGACCCTTGGTGCGGGAGACATCTATCTGATTGGGAACGATTTATTGGAGAAGCTTGAAAAAAAGGGCCTTCATTCTTAAAAAAATAGATTCCAAGGAATTTTATATGGTCATGGCTATTTCGCGGCATCCGGCGGATATGGATTTATATGGATGAGAAACAGAAAATGGTGCTAGCGCGGATCGTCAATGAAAAAATCCTTTTCAATTGCGAGATGGCTCAATATACCACTTTTCGCGTTGGAGGGAGGGCAACCGCCGTCTGTTTTCCAAATGATCTGAGGGCGCTGCGGAAAACCGTGGGTTTTTTACACAGGGAAGAAATCCCTTATCTAGTGGTAGGCAGGGGAAGCAATCTCTTAATATCGGATTCGGGATTCAACGGGACCATTATTATTCTGAGGGGATCGCTGGCATACGTCAGACAGAGCAATACGGATAAACGCCTCGTATCAACGGGAGCCGGTGCCGGAATTTCGGAGCTGATTTCTTTTTGCGTGAACAGGGGATTGGGTGGCCTCGAGTTCATGGCCGGAATCCCAGGTACGGTCGGAGGGGCGGTTTTCATGAACGCTGGGGCGTATGGTAAAGAGATAGGGGAATTTATAACTGAGATTCATACGGTTTCCAGGGATGGGGAACAAAAGAAAATGAGATACGGCGAAATGGTGTTTTCATACAGGAAAGCGCCTTTTGAAGAAGGAGAAATAATATCAGGCGTAAGGCTCCAGCTTGAAGAAGATGAATCAGAGTCAATAAAGACAAAGGTCTCTGATTATATGAGAAGACGCAAGGAGACTCAGCCTCTTGAACTGCCATGCGCGGGATCAGTATTCAAAAATCCGGAAAATGATTATGCCGGCAGGCTCATTGAGGCGGCGGGATTAAAAGGAGAAAGAATCGGCGGAGCTATGATATCCCCCAAACATGCGAATTTTATAGTGAATCAGGGAGATGCCAGAGCCCGGGATATCCTTGATCTTATTGATCTGGTCAGGGAAAGAGTAAAAGAAGTCTCGGGTGTTGATCTGGAATTAGAAGTTAAGGTGATAGGCAACTGATGAATTTGAGATGATTTGGAGTTTTTTGAGACGGCATGATGGAAAGAAGATCATTGTTGAAAAAACAGTATATCGAGAGGAAAAAACCGAAAGCCGGCAAAAGCAACTGGACAGGCATTAAAAAGGCGGGATCATTATCCTTTAAATGTCTCCTTCTCATGTCGGGAGTGCTGGTTATCAGCTATGTATTCCTTTCCATGTATCAATATCTGCTCACTTCCCCCTACATGAAACTGGAGGAGGTTGTTATCGCTGATGTTGATGAGGATACAAAAAATATATTAATGGATCTGGCGGATTTGAACAGTGATATGAGCCTTCTGGCGATAAACATTATCGAATTGAAGGATAAGCTCGAAAGTCATCCGTGGATCAGATCCGTAGATATCGAGAAACACTTCCCGCACAGGCTCATTATCCGGGCTGAGAAGGAAGTGCCCCGAGCGATTGTTGCCTTTGAAAAACTTGCATACGTCAACCGGTGGGGAATGGTTTTTTCTGAAACGGTTCAGACTGATGATATGGATTATCCCGTTATAACAGGTGTAGATAAGAATAAAGATGACATGGATGAACGGCTCAGGATAGCGGTCAGTATTTTGAACGTTCTTGAAGCAGAACCTGAACCATGGTCTATAAAGGAGCTTTCAGAGATTCATCTTGAGAAAGACGGGGATGTTTCGCTCTATCCAGTCTCAATCCCGATAGCCGTCAATATCAGAGGTTCTGAATTGGCGGGGAAAAAGGCAAAGCTGAAAAAGATAATAAATCATCTTACGTCAAAGGGTTTGATACACACCGTGAAAAGGATTGATATGAATTACGATAACAGCGCGGTGGTTTCATTTAGGAAGGGATAAAGCTAGAAAATGCGAGGAACAAAAGGGATGAGTGGAGAGATAATTGTCGGCCTCGATATCGGAACGACAAAGATGTGCGCTGTGGTTGGCGAGGCGCTTCCGGATGGGACAATAGAGATTATAGG
The DNA here is from genome assembly GCA_016932235.1 of Deltaproteobacteria bacterium. The sequence goes on from JAFGDF010000241.1 coordinate 48,213, forward strand.
GATAGGCAGTCATCCTTCGGAAGGACTCAGGAAAGGTGTTGTCATAAATATTGAGAAGACCGTGAATTCCATAAAAGAGGCTGTTGAAGAAGCGGAGACAATGGCGGGTTGCGAGATAAGCTCTGTTTACGCCGGAATTGCCGGAGGCCATATAAAAGGGTTCAACAGTCACGGCGTAATCGCATTAAAAGAGAGAGAGGTAACGAAGAAAGATGTCGAAAGAGTTATCGAAGCGGCAAGCGCTGTTGCTATTCCAATGGACAGGGAGGTGATCCATGTTCTTACCCAGGAGTTTATTGTGGATGAGCAGGACGGCATAATGGATCCCCTCGGGATGTCGGGCGTACGGATGGAGGCAAAGATTCATATTGTCACCGGAGCTGTGACTTCGGCTCAGAATATCATTAAGTGTGCCAACAGGGCGGGATTGGATGTTTGTGATATTGTTCTGGAATCCATCGCTTCCAGCGAGGCGGTGCTTTCCGATGAGGAACGCAACCTGGGAGTGGCCCTGGTTGATTTTGGCGGTGGAACGACCGATATGGCTGTTTTTTCAAAGGGGACTATAAAACATACGTCGGTTCTTTCCCTGGGTGGAGATAACCTGACTTATGATATCTCGATCGGCCTCAGGACGCCTCGACTGGAGGCTGAGAAGATAAAGATGAAATATGGCTGCGGACTGACTTCCATGATCGGAAGGGACGAAACGATTGAGGTCCCCGGTGTAGGGGGAAGGAAATCGAGGATTGTGTCAAGACAGATACTCGGGGAGATCATCGAGCCCAGAGTGGAGGAGATATTTACTCTTATACACAATGATCTTATCCGTTCCGGTTATGATGATCTGGTTAACTCGGGAATTGTGATAACTGGAGGATCCGCCGAACTCTCGGGCGTGGCGGAGATAGCCGAGCAGATATTCAACGCGCCATCACGGCTGGGATATCCTCAAGGGATATCAGGGCTTGTTGAAGTAGTCAATAAACCCATGTACGCGACTGCAGTCGGGCTTGTGCTATATGGGGCAAAAAGGAGTAAAGAGACGAAAAAATTCAGAATCAGGGATTCCAATATATTTGGTCGTGTAGTGGAAAGAATGAAAAGATGGTTCAAGGATGTAGTTTAACCCGCCCGTCCAGGGCATCTCAGGCAAGGAGGGATATTATGAAATTTGAATTTGTTGATCAGAAAGAGAAGTACAATGCCAAAATAAAGGTTGTAGGAATAGGAGGCGGTGGAGGAAATGCCATCAATAACATGATCGCAGCCAAGCTCAAAGGTGTCGAATTCTTTTCGGCAAACACCGACAGTCAGGATCTGGAACGTTCCGCCTGCATGAGAAAGATCCAGCTTGGAACTAATTTAACAAAAGGGCTGGGAGCAGGCGCTGATCCGGAGATAGGTCGCCAGGCCGCTGAAGAGACCATCACCGAGATAAGGGACGTTATCAGTGGAGCTGATATGGTCTTCCTGACAGCGGGCATGGGCGGCGGCACAGGAACCGGGGCGTCACCTATAGTGGCTCGCGAATCCAAGGAAAGCGGTGCCCTCACCGTTGCGGTAGTTACAAAACCCTTCAAGTTTGAGGGAGAGAAGAGGATGAACCGGGCCATGGAGGGGATAGCAAAATTGAAAAAAGAGGTAGATACCCTGATTATCATCCCCAACGAACGCCTGAAAGCCATAGGAGATAAAAGCACGACGTTTAAGGAATTGATAGTCAAGGCGGATGAGGTGCTTCTCCATGCTGTTAAGGGCATTTCCGATCTGATCATGAGCAGCGGATTTATCAATCTTGATTTTGCGGATGTCAAGAAGGTCATGTCCGAGATGGGAACCGCCATAATGGGTACCGGAAGAGCGAGCGGCGAACAAAGATCCTCAGAGGCGGCTCAGCAGGCGATTAACAGCCCGTTGCTTGAAGACATCTCAATCAGCGGGGCCAAAGGCCTTTTAATGAACATTACCGGTCCCCCTGACATGACCATGGACGAGATAGATGATGCCGCGAATTATATAAAAGGCGAAGTGGATCAGGAAGCGGAAATATTCTGGGGGGTTGTATTTGATGAGAACATGGGCGATGAGGTCCAGATCACGGTCATAGCCACCGGAATAGACAAAGAGCACTATAGCAAAGTGGTCAAACTGAGAGATGTCACTCCGGAGGAGGCAAAAGACGGCTGGACAGTTAAGATTAATGGTGCATGCATGGAAGAACTGGACATTCCTGCATTTCAGAGAAAGACTTTTGAGAAAGTACCGCAGGCCATAAATTATGAAGAAAAAGAAGCGGGTAAAAAAGGTTTTTTAAAGCGTGCTTTTTTCAAAGATAACCTGGACTACCCTACTTTTCTCAGGGCCAAGGCCGATTGAATCGAAATATTATAATCAATGTTCCGTGAATCAATAAAATTGTTATCATAATATCGCCTACTTGTTGAAGGTTTCAGATCCGTTCCCGGCTACCCAAGGGTAAATGGGAACGGGATTTTACTATTGTCCAAAGATGGTTTTACAACATGATTTTCTCATCCGTAATGTCCTTGTCTCTTCTTTTTCTATTTCCTGATTGATAACCAATCATCTCGTTGATATAGTCTGCAGGCAGAAACCATTTAAACCCTCAAGAGGTTTTTAGAAAATGCCAGACAGTATCATCTCTCTATACAGGCATAGGCTTGCAGGAGAAAAAGGGGCCATAATCAAAGACTGGGGCGGGAAGATCTCCATCGCGCTTGCCTATCCTAACTATTACAGAGTCGGCATGTCCAGCCTCGGTTTCCAGGTCGTGTACACCCTTTTTAATCGCCGTGAGGATATAGTGGCGGAGAGGTTTTTTCTGCCCGATTCTGTTGAAGAGGATCTATACGGCTTTTCCGGAAAAGGCATCCTTTCTCTCGAATCTCAATCGGCTTTGGGAAGATTTGATATCATAGCCTTTTCGCTTTCCTTTGAAAATGACTATCCCAATATCCTTAATATACTTGAACTCGGCAGGATCCCGTTGAAGTCGGATGAGAGGGATGATTCACACCCGCTAGTCCTTGCCGGAGGAATAACGGCTTTTTTGAATCCTGAACCAATTGCGCCATTTATTGATATTTTTTTACTTGGTGAGGGGGAGGAACTGATCGACAGTTTTATCGAACAGTATCTTGACGCGCGTGGAGGACGCTTTCACAGAGATGAAATACTCAAATGCATGTCGCTCAACCTGAGATCCGCCTATGTTCCTTCCTTGTTTCTGCCGCATTATGACGCGTCCGGGCTATTAAGTGCATTTGAACCTGTCGAAGGTTCTGTTCCTGATAAGATAAAGGTAGCGCATCCCGGCATTGATTATCTGCCGGTGAATACATCGCAGATACTTACGAGGGAAACCGAATTTGCGGGAAAAAGACTGATTGAATTAAGTCGCGGCTGCGGCAGATCATGCCGTTTTTGCGCGGCGGGATATGTATACAGGCCTCCCAGGTTTCATGATGAATCCGATCTGGTTTCCGTTCTGGGGAAGATGGATTGTCAAAACATAGGATTGTTAAGCGCTTCAGTCCTGGATAGCCCCGGGATTGAAAACATTATGGAACTGATAAACCGGAAAAAAGGAAATTTCTCGGTTTCCTCATTAAGAGCGGATCTCCTTTCATTAGAAAAGTTGGATAAGATCCGCAAAGGAGGACAGAGAAGTCTTGCCATAGCTCCAGAAGCCGGTTCTGAGCGGTTACGAGTCGTGATAAACAAACATCTGACAACTGATCAGATACTGAACGCCATAAGGCTGGTCGCAAAGACGGATGATTTTAACATGAGGTTATATTTTCTGCTGGGACTCCCAACGGAGACCAGGGATGATGTGGCGGAAATCCTGGAACTCGTTAAATCGATCAAGCATAATATGATCAAGGAATCCAGGATCCGGGGAAGAATGGGCGCGATAAGCCTTAGCATTAATTGTTTTATCCCCAAGGCATTTACACCATTCCAATGGTTCCCTTTGGACGATATGTCCAGACTCAAGGAAAAACAGAAGTGGTTGAAAAGGGCTTTTTCAAGAGAGGGAGGGGTGAAAGCAAATTTTGATCTTCCTAAATATGCCTTTCTCCAGACATTGTTATCGGTGGGAGACAGGAGGGTCGGTTCAATATTGCTGGCGGCCCATAGAAACGGAGGCGACTGGTTGAAATCATTCAGATATTCGGATATCAATCCCGACTTTTTCGTATATCGTCATAAGGATCTGAATGAACGCTTGCCATGGGATTTTATTGACAACGGCATCCGCAAAGATTTCCTTAAAAAGGAATATAAACTCGCGCTTCAGGGAAGGGAATCTGAAATATGCACACCTGGGGAATGTGACAGGTGTGGAGCGTGCAGCGGGTAAACCAAAAAATTATCCAAACATCAGCCTTGGCAGGTAAAGAACAATCTCAGGAAAAACGGCACATATGGCCAATCCGATGGCCTCAAGGATGATAAAGGGATATACTGAGCGATAGATATCTATAATATCTATACCTTCGGGGACAATTCCTTTCATGTAAAAGAGGTTCGGCCCAAAGGGCGGGGTAAGGAAACCGAGTTCCATATTCATAATAAACATGACTCCGAACCACAGGGAACTAAAACCCAATGATGTTATCAGCGGCACGAATATGGGGATAGAGAGGATCATGATAGCCCAGGGATCCATGAGACATCCAAGAAATAACCAGATCAATTGTATCCCTAGAAATATAATCCACCTGTTGACTTCCAGTGACTGGATGCCTTGCAACACAAAGCTCTGTCCGCCTATTGCCGCAAAAAGACTGCCGAAAAACATCCCCGCGCTTACGATCCAGCAGACAAAGGCAACGACCTTAACAGTGGCATATAAGGCTTTACTGACGTTTTCCCAGGATAATTTCCCGTAGATTATAGCACAGATGACGCTTCCCAGGGCACCGATAGATGCAGCCTCGGTGGGAGTGGTTATTCCCAGAAACAATGAGCCAAGGACAGCAACGATTAACAGTACCGGCAGGATGACGGCCCGCAACGCAACAAACTTTTCTCTCCATCCACATCTTTCATCCATGGATATGGGGGGTCCCAAACGCGGATTAATGGTGCACCTTATCAAGATATAAGCGATGTATAAGGCAGATAATAAAATGCCCGGAAAGATGCCACCCAGGAACATCTGGCCCACTGACTCTGCCGCCTGCAGGGCCCATACTATCATCATACTGCTGGGAGGGATCAACTGTCCAAGCCCTCCCCCTGCTAAAACACAGCCGACAGCGATATGTTTATCATAGCCTCTTTTCAACATGGCCGGCAAAGCAATGACGCCCATTGTAACGATACCAGCGGCACTTACCCCTGAGATAGCGGCGAATACGGTACAGATGATAATGGTCCCTATGGCGAGTCCTCCGGGAATCCTTCCAAACCATTTGTGCATCATCTCATACAGGTCATCGGCCACCCCGGAACTCTCAAGGATATTGGCCATAAAGAGGAATAGGGGAACGGCTATAAAACCGAAATTGCTCATTACGCCAAACATGGAACTCACAGCCATTCCCAAGGCCGAGGGTCCGAGCATGAAGTATGTCAATATGACACTTATCCCACCGAGGCCGAATACAACCGGCAGTCCGGTCAGAAGAACCAGAAGCATGGAACCGAAAAGTACATACACCGCTGTGTGGGGATCCATTATTCAGGCTCCTTTTTACCTGTCAGGATATAAATGTTCCTCATGATTCTGACTATTCCCTGTAAGAGCACGAGGAATGCGCCGACCGGGATTACCATTTTTATAGGCCACCGGGGCGGGGCCCAGGCACTGTCGGTATGTTCATTGAGCACAACCGCCCTCCATGCGGATTCCCAGCCTTTCCAGATCAATACCCCGATAAAGACGAACATGAATATACTTGTAATGATCTCTACCAGGGCCTTGTTGCGGGGGGATAACTTCATATAAAAGATATCTATCCTGACGTGGGCATCATATTTGAGGGCATAGGCTCCAGCCAGGACAAAGGTGGTGCCAAACAGGAAGGTACTCATTTCAAATGTCCAATCCTGTGATCTGCTGAACACATATCGCATGGCTATCTCGTAAAAAACCGTGAATAATGATCCCAGGATAAGATAGGATGCCAGTCTGCCGGTCACCTCACTCAGGCCATCGATAATTCTCATAAAGCGGCTGATGAACCCCATTTTTCTACCTCGCAGGTTATGGATCTTTATAAGAAAAGAGCGGGCATTCTTTCATCCGGCCCGCTCTTTTAATGATCCTTTTATTCTTCACCCATCTCCTTTTGGTGTTTCCTTACAATCTCAATCGCTTCCGCAGCGACCTTATCCTTCGCTGCCACCTCATCCCAGATCTCATCGGCAGCTTTTTTGATTTCCCTGACATCACCATCGGATAATTGGTTCATCTTTATGCCCATTTTTTGGACCTCTTCGATGGTCACATAATTATGACGCGGGTTGTAATATCTGGCATTCCATGATCTCCATACATGGAAGGTCAGCTTGACGAGCTTTTTAAGATCGTCCGGCAGTTCATCCCATTTCTTGGAATTAATAAAAGTGCTATGTGTAGCGCCCCAGTTCAACTGGGGAAGCAACCCATAGGGGACGACTTCGTAAAATTTGTTTGATTCTATAACGGCTGTAACAATAAGGACACCATCAAGGGCGCCCATTTGCAGGGC
>JAFGDF010000032.1 GCA_016932235.1 Deltaproteobacteria bacterium
ATTTGGTTTGCCAAAACCCTTTAATAACAGGAAACCCAGATGGTTTTTCAAGTATTTTTTATTCCTCTATGCAAGATCGAGGTAATAGCATAACCGGTAAGAAGTCTTTTCATCACAACGGAAATGGACACATCTCCTGTTCTCAACAAAAGATGAAAGTGATTGGGGATTAAGGCCCATGCATAGCATGACGTATTGGTCTCGATCAATAGATCGGCAAGCCGATCAATAAAAGCTAAATAATCCTTTTTATCAGTAAATATTTCTTTTCTATCTATTCCTCTGACCATGACATGGTGCAGAGCGCCTGGAGCGTCTATACGGGATTTTCTAGGCATATATACCAATTAATAGTTTATCTTAATGTCAATTGATATTTTGAAGTACGTCCCTGATTATTGCGTTTCAGGTATATCAGAAATTCCCTGTTTCCCTTGGGGCCAAGGATAGGTGAGGGAATGTGACCGATGATGCTCCATTCGAGTTTTTTGAAAAACCCGTACAGATCTTTTATCACCATGTCGTGTAATTCAGGGTCCCTTACGACGCCGCCTTTGCCGACATTACTTTTACCAACCTCGAACTGAGGCTTGATAAGAGCAATAATAAACGCATCTTCCAGGAGCAATCGGGAAACAGGCGGGATTACCAGCTTAAGTGAGATAAATGAGACATCTATGACCGCGCCGTTTATTTTTTCATCAAGATCTTCCGGAAGGAGATGACGGATATTTTGTCTTTCGATCAGCCTTACGCGATCATCATTCCTGAGTTTCCAGTGGAACTGGCCGTATCCCACGTCAACCGCGATTACCCGGCGGGCGCCTCTTTGAAGAAGACAGTCGGTAAATCCACCCGTTGAAGCACCGACGTCGATCAGGGTAAGTCCATCAACATCCAGCTTGAAAAAATCAAGAGCTGATTCAAGCTTCAGTCCTCCACGGCTTACATACGGGGGGTAAGGTTTTTTAACAGAGATATGGGCGGAATCAGGGATCAAGTGACCCGGTTTTTCGGCCCGGATACCATCGAATTCAACAGCTCCGGCCATAATCAGCGCCCTTGCTTTTTCTCTGCTTTCCGCAAGCCCCTTTTTCACAACCAGCAGGTCAGCTCTTGTTTTTTCTCCGGAAATATCTCTAATTCCCACCCTGACGGCACAGCTCCCGAGCCTTATCAAGTATCCCCATTGTATCCAGTCCGCATTTCTCCAGCAAAATGGAAACCGGGCCATGCTCCACAAATCTGTCCGGAAGTCCTATCCGTCCGACGAGTATATTATGGGCACCCATATCGTTAAATAATTCAAGCACGGCCCCGCCCAATCCGCCCTGCCTGATGTTCTCTTCAACTACAAGAACCTTTCCCGCCTTTCTTGAGTATTCAAGGAGCCTCCTGTCAATAGGCTTTACAAAACGGCAGTTAATTACACCGACAGACAGGCCCTCCGTTTCAAGCTGAACCGCGGCTTCAACAGAAGGTTGTACCATGCTGCCAAGGGCTATGATCATGAGATCATTCCCATCTTTTAGGAGCTCCGATTCTCCGAAAGGGATTTCCTTTAACTCATTGTCCAGCGGAACACCCAGACCCATCCCCCTGGGATATCTTATCGCTACCGGTCCATCGCTCAGGGTAGCCGAATAGAGCAGATGACGTAGCTCATTTTCATCTTTTGGCGCGATAAAAGTCATATTGGGCAGGCTCCTGAGATATGTGACATCAAACTGTCCATGATGCGTCGGCCCGTCTTCTCCCACGAGTCCCCCCCGATCCAGACAAAATACCACGGGAAGCTTTGGAAGACAGACGTCGTGGATGACCTGGTCATAGGCACGCTGCAGGAACGTGGAATAAATTGCCACAACCGGTTTAAAGCCTTCTGTGGCGAGACCCGCGGCAAAGGTCACCGCGTGCTGCTCCGCTATGCCCACATCGAGAAACCGGTCCGGAAAGGCTTCGGAAAAGGCGCTCAATCCCGTGCCTTCCGGCATTGCGGCGGTTATGGCGAAGATCTTGTCATTATTTTTCGCGAGCTCCAACATGGTATCACCGAATACGGCTGTGTAAGTGGGTGGTTTTTTCCCATCGCATTTCAGGGCGCTTCCTGAAGAAACTTCAAAGCAACCGACACCATGAAAAAACGACGGATTTTTTTCGGCCGGAGCATAGCCTTTTCCCTTTTTTGTAAGCACATGCACGAGTATAGGACCGTTGAGATGAAGGATGTTTGTAAACGTGTCTATCAGTTTGTCAAGCCTGTGACCCTGAATAGGCCCTATATAACGGAACTTAAATGCCTCAAAAAGCATGCCCGGTGTAAAAAAGGCTATAAAGGAATCCTCGCTCTTAAGAAAAAAATTGAGGATGTTTTCTCCCACACCGGGTAGGGATCTTAGAAAGTTTTCCATCTCGTTTCGAAGATAAACGAACTTGCGTCCCGACATCTTCCTGCTGAGAAATGATGAAACCGCCCCGACGTTGGGGGATATCGACATTTCGTTGTCGTTGAGAACCACAATGAGGTCCTTCTCCATGTGTCCAGCCTGGTTTAATCCCTCATAAGCCAGACCCGCTGTCATGGAACCGTCTCCGATAACCGCTATAACCCGGTTTTTTTCCCCTTTAAGTTCTTTAGCGGTTGAAATCCCCAGTCCGGCGGAGATGGATGTGCTGCTGTGGCCTGTATCAAATGTATCATAAGGACTCTCGATTCTTTTGGGAAAGCCGCTTATGCCCCCATAAGTCCTGAGGGTGTGAAATTTCTCTTTTCTCCCGGTCAGCAGCTTATGGGCATAAGATTGGTGCCCAACATCCCATATAATCTTGTCTTCGGGCGTGTCAAAGACATGATGAATGGCAATGGCCAGTTCAACTACCCCCAGGCTCGGTGCCAGATGTCCTCCGGTTTTTGAGACGGTTTCTATAATCTCGCTCCTGATTTCAGCGCCCAGCTTTTCCATTTCCTTGAGAGTCAGTTTTTTGAGGTCCTTAGGCGAATTGATGGTGTCAAGGATCCCTTTCTGTCTGTTTCTTTTCATTATTTTTTTCTCTCAATTATATATTGGGCGATTTTCCTCAGCGGATCCGCCCTGCCGTCAAATAACTCGATCGCATCAATTGCCGATCTTACAAGATCATTAAGCGTTTTCTTTGACTTGTCCACTCCGAACACGGAAGGGAAGGTGATTTTTCCTCTTTCCTGATCTGAACCAATATTTTTACCCATGATATGGCTGTCGCCTTCAATATCCAGAATATCATCTGCGATTTGAAATGCGAGTCCAATATCATCCCCATATTTGCGCATGGAACTGATCTCTTCCTCGGTTCCGCCACCCAAAATCGTTCCGGAGGTAACTGAAGCTGATATGAGCGCCCCTGTCTTATGGCTATGTATATATTCAACGATGCAGGAATCACATTTTTCCCCTTCCATCAGGATATCCATCGCCTGTCCTCCGACCATGCCCCGGTGCCCTGCTGCCGAGGCGATGAGCCCTATGACACCTGGTAGAATGTCAGGCGACATCCGGCCTGATATCGATGTTTTTGTCATCAGATAAAAGGCCTCCGTCAGAAGTCCATCTCCAGCGAGAACGGCCATGCCCTCTCCGAATACCTTATGATTTGTGGGTTTCCCCCTCCTGACATCATCATTATCCATTGATGGCAGATCATCATGTATAAGCGAGTATGTGTGTATAAGCTCAAGAGCGCAGGCCACCGGCAGAAGGCTGTCAGTATAGCCGCCCACGGCTTCCGCGCCTGCGATGCACATGATGGGCCTGAGTCTTTTTCCCCCTGCGAAGAGGCTGTAGTTCATAGCCTTCATAATTTCAGCTGCGTTATCCTCTCCTTTCGACATGTATTCCCCCAGCGCTTTATCCACAATAGCTCTTTTTTCCGCAAGGTAAGCCTTGAGGTCCATTATAAGTCACCGTTTTCTTCTTTAAAATCAAATGGTTGAGTAGAATATTTTCCGTCACTTTCCTTTACGAGAATATTGACCTTCTGTTCCACTTCTTCGAGTTTTTCAGAACAGAATTTAATAAGTTTCATCCCTCTTTCAAAATTTTTCAGGGAATCTTCTAGGGAGAGATCTCCGCTTTCAAGGTCACGGACAATCTCTTCAAGCTGTTTCAGTGCTTCTTCAAATCTCTTTTGGCCCATTATTCCTCCAGGATAATCAATGGTGAATTTTCTCTATGCGGCAGTCAAGGTTCCCGTGTGCCAGCAGGACATTGACTCTTTCACCTTTATCAATGTTGGAGACATCTTTCAAGATTTCTTTTCCCGCCAGTTTTCGTGTTATGCTGTATCCGCGTTTCAGAACTGAAACCGGGCTGAGATCATTCAGCTTTTCTTCGAATAAGATTATGTTCAAACGCTTTTCCTTGAACTGCCCATGGATAATTTTAATGAGAGACTGTTTCAGAAAATCCACCTCCCGTGCTGATCTGGCAAGGATATTCGATGGGGAATAGATTTGCAGCGCCCGGGCTTCTGAGAGCAGAGTCCTTTTATTTTCCTTTATGCTGAAATTGATCATCCTGATTATCTGAGCGTTTATTTCATCAAGACGCATCCATGAGTCTGAGAGGGTCTTTCGAGGATCGGGAAGCCCTTTGGCCAGCAGAGCGAGTTTGTGACGGACGCTATCAAGATATATCCGGAATCCTGATTGAAGCCTTTTCCGCGTCTCTTCAATCCGTTCAGAGATCACCTTCTTTTCATTCACCAATAATTCGGCGGCCGCCGACGGAGTGGGAGCCCTGAGATCGGCTGCCAGGTCCGAGATTGTTATATCGATTTCATGGCCCACAGCGGACACAACAGGGATATCTGAAGCCCGGATGGCGAGAGCAAGATCTTCGTTATTAAAGGCCCATAAGTCTTCCATGGATCCTCCTCCCCTGGTTAAGACTATCACATCCGCTTTAATTTCATTATTTGCCAGTTTAATGGCATTTATCATTTGGGCGGCGGCTTCATCGCCCTGTACCTTTACGGGAAGGATTGTTATATCCAGGTTGGAAAATCTTCGGAGAATAATTTTAAGAAAATCCTGTATCGCGGCGCCGGTTGGTGAAGTGATTACCGCAATTTTGCCGGGCAGGAAAGGCAGGGGTTTCTTCCTTTCTTCATCAAAAATACCCTGCGCGGACAATTTTTTCTTCAATTGATCAAAGGCAAGGGCAAAGGCTCCGATACCAAGCGGTTCAATATAGTCGAGTATAAGCTGGTATTCCCCACGGCGCTGGTATAGTCCTATTCTCCCCTGGGCGATTACCTTCATTCCGTCTTCCGGTCTGAATTTAAGGTATCTTGCCTGGGTACGAAACATTACGGATCTTATCTGGGAGCTTTCATCCTTCAGTACCATATAGAAGTGTCCGGATGAAGGGGAACTGAAATTGGATATTTCACCCTCAACCCAGATAAAGTCAAAATGCTCCTCGAGGAGGTCCTTTATCTTCTCCGTAAGCACGCTGACCGTATATATCTCCGGTCTCCTGTTATTGTTTACGAAATCCTGAGTGTTCATAAAAGAAACCCTGAATTTTGATGGAAAATTGAAACTTTTTTTGATTATTAAATATTAGTCCGTAATAAACAAGAACTTTTCCTGTTGAATAAGGGGGGCAATTTGGGGGTTGCTTTTAACATGGCTTTTAACATAGATTAAATTACAGGAGGTTCATAAGATGGTTTCTCAGGTTTTTAATGAAGAGGACAGGAGGCAGTTGGATTCCAGGGGTATGACCGTTGAAGACGCGGTCTCCCAGCTGGGGATATTCGAGAAAGGATTCCCCTTTTCCCGTCTGAACAGGCCATGCACAACAGGTGATGGAATTGTCGTGATGGATAATGGGGATTTGAAGAGACTGGGCGGGGTTTATCAAAAGGCCTCCCTGGAGGGACGCGCCATGAAGTTCGTCCCCGCGTCCGGCGCCGCCAGCAGGATGTTTAAACTCCTGGTTTCCCTTAACAACAATTTTGAAACTATTAGACTGCAGGATATCGAAAAGGAAATAACCGGTGGTGATACGGATGCTGCTGATCTAATGAGGTTCATTAAAGAGATTAAGAAGTTCGCATTCTATGACGAACTGGCGAGGAAAATGAGGGAGTCAGGAATGGATCCGGACGCCCTTATGGATAGAGGTGATATTAAGCTGATTCTTGATTACCTGCTAAAGGAAAAAGGGATCAACCTTTCCTCCCTTCCAAAGGGACTCATAGTATTTCACAGATATGAGGGACATTCCAGAACACCATTTGAGGAACATCTTGTGGAGGCAAAGGAATACACAAGGGACAAAAATGGCAATATCAATATACATTTTACTATCTCTCAGGAACATGAGAAATTGTTCCGGGATCATCTGGATAAAGTCATCGGCCGGTATGAGGAACCGGGCGCAAGGTTTAATGTCCGATTTTCAAAACAGTCTCCGGCAACGGACACTATCGCTGTAGATATGTCGAACATGCCTTTCAGACTGAATAATGGCCGTCTCTTATTTCGTCCGGGTGGACATGGAGCTTTGCTGAGGAATCTAAATGACATGAAGGGGGACATCGTTTTTATCAAGAATATAGATAATGTTGTCCCGGACCGTCTGAAGCAGGAGACCTGCAAGTATAAGAAGGCATTGGGGGGTTTACTCGTAGAGATACAGGAAACGGTTTTTTACTATCTGAAAAAAATGTCCGACGGCGGCTTGGATGACGCCCTGATGGATGAAATGAAGGGTTTTTCCGAAGCGAAGCTGTCAATAATCCCGCCCGGGTCAATGAGGTCCTGTTCCAGGGAGGATCTGCAAGAGTTTTTCTTTAAAAGGCTGAATAGACCCATGAGGGTGTGCGGTATGGTCAAGAACACAGGAGAACCGGGGGGAGGGCCATTCTGGGTTGAAGAAAAAGACGGCGGCGTGACACCACAGATTGTGGAGTCATCTCAGGTTGATAAGGATTCTCCTGAACAAAGGGCTTTATGGGAGTCTTCCACCCATTTCAATCCGGTGGATCTGGTTTGCGGCATAAGGGATTATAGAGGCAGGCCTTTTAACCTGATGGAATATAAAGACCCTGAAACAGGTTTTATTTCGATGAAATCAAGAGATGGCAGGGACCTGAAGGCGCTCGAGTTGCCGGGACTGTGGAACGGTTCGATGGCGTATTGGAATACGGTTTTTGTGGAGGTACCGGAGATCACGTTTAACCCGGTCAAGACGGTCTTCGATCTTCTAAGAAAGGAACATCGGTAATATGGATCCTGGAAAAGAGAAGCGCACCTTAATCGATTATCTTATGATTTCAGCGAGAGGTTTTTGCATGGGGGCGGCTGATGTTGTTCCGGGTGTTTCAGGAGGGACGATGGCCTTTATTCTTGGCATCTATGAAGAACTGGTCAAGGCGATCAGGTCTTTTGACATGGATTTTATTAAACTTCTCCTGTCGTTAAGGATAAAGGACGCATTTGAACGCGTATCGTATAAATTTTTATTATCGCTCGGCATAGGGATACTTGTCGCGATCTTTTCCCTTGCCAGGATTTTAACATGGCTACTGGAAAATCAGCCGGTGATGATATGGTCCTTTTTCCTTGGTCTTATCCTTGCCTCCACCTTTATAGTAAGCAGATATCTTGAACACTGGGGGTTAAGTGTTTTTATCTGCATGATGGCCGGCATCGTAGCTTCATACGTTCTCGTGGGAACTGTTCCAGTCTCCACGCCTGAGAGCCCCTGGTTCCTGGTTCTGAGCGGAGCTGTAGCGATATGTGCGATGATCCTGCCGGGTATCTCAGGGTCCTATATTCTCGTGCTTTTCGGCAAATATTATTATGTGCTGGAGGCAGTGAATAAACGGGATTTTTTTACATTGTTTCTCGTGGCCGCCGGAGCATGTTTTGGTCTTCTTGCCTTCTCCAGACTGTTGAACTGGCTCCTTCATAGGCATCACGATCTGACTATCGCTGTCCTTGCCGGCCTGATGTTAGGATCATTAAGGAAGATCTGGCCCTGGAAGGAAGCGGTGAAGACTGCTTATGACGTTAACGGTGAAAAAATAATGTTGCCCCCCGCGAATATGTTTCCATCACACCTGGATAATGAGTTGTTCATGGCTCTTTTCCTTATGGCTTTAGGCTTCATTATCGTTTTTGCGCTGGGATACTATTCCAAGAATAATAACGGATGATCCCTTATTTTGCCGCATCTGTCCGCGAGCTGGACAAGCGTTCCACCTTATCGAATAAACATAATTAACAGCCTTCAAATGGCATAAACATTGCAATTTTCATTTGTGCTTGTCTAAAAAAATCATATAAGTCCCTTGTGTTCCTGTTGAGTAAGTTAGAATGACATGCTGATTAACAGTCCTGATAAAATAGCTGGAAATGATTTAATCAAGGAGATTGAATCGATTGCAGAATATCGTAATATCCTCAATCTGAAACTTATAGGACAGGGATATGAAGCTCTTACCATAATCACGGATGTTGATGACTCCAAGAGCAGGCCAAGATTTCTTATTGATTACCCCTCCGGTAACAGGGATATAATAAATAATTCCGCAGGAAGCAGGGTCTTTTTTGAATACAACGGAAAAGACAGGCTTCGGCGTATCTTTAAGACAGTAATAGATGAGGTTAGAAAAGATGGAATATGGGTCTGCTTCCCGGAATCGATTGACAGGATCCAGAGGAGGAAACATTTCAGGATTTCTCCTCCGGTTGTAACTATCCTATTTTTCGAGATAGGCCGTCATCCATATGAATGTTATGTGCTGAATATCAGCCAGGGAGGCGCACTGATAGAACAGGAGTCTCGTTTTCATGAAAAAAGGGTTTTTTATACGGGCAGGAGCATAAGGATGATCCGCCTGAAAAGTGATAAGAAATATGCAGAAACAGATATTATGATAAAAAGAGCGGACATAATAAGATCAGAAAAAAGTATTGACGAAAACAAATGTCTTTATGGTTTGAAATTCACAGATATGGATAAAAAGAATAGATCGGATTTAGGAGTATTTATCTATAAATGCCAGAGGGAGGTGCTTAAGAGAAGGAGTTTCATGGGTATTGAATAAATGCATCCTTCAAAATTCCGTCAGCGATTCTTCCAGCGTCCACATGGTAGGTGCCATCCTTTACCCTCCTATGTAATTCCTCCAGTTTCTGGACCCTGTCATGAGGCGTTTTTTCCATCGCTTTTGAAGCCTTGCTGTATTCAATGGAAATATTTGAAAATTCAACTTTCTCTCCCGATTGATTGCTTCTGGCAGTTCCGGAAAGCGGATCATCCTTCTCTTCCAGTTTGCTGTTCAATGCCGTTTCGAGACTCGATATCTGGTTCATATTTCTTGTTAAATCTTCAATCTTCATAATAATCCCTTTCTTATATATTCATGGAGTTCTCTGGTGATGCAAGATAGACGGTTGCCTTCTGAAGCTTATTCGGGTCGATCTGTGAGATAATATTATTCGATATCTGGCCGACCATCTGTTTTTTCCTTGCTTCCATGGAAATATCAACAAAATCAGGTTTATAGCCGGTTGGTTCAGTGCTGTCTTTGACTGGCGCACTCCTCTTTTTTAACTGGTTGCCGTATATTCTAAGGACATTTTTTACCTGGTAGCTGGTGATCACAGTAGATTGCCTCCGTTTTCTATATCGGCAAATGAGACAAATTACTTTAAAAAAAAATCAACTTGCCATCCTCCGGGGTTTTTCGATGCCCTGTTTCTTGATTTTTTCAACAAGCGTTGTGCGATTCATATTCAATAACTTCGCGGCCCTGTTTTTCACCCAGTCAGCTTTTTCAAGGGCACGGAGAATGAGCAGGCGTTCATATTCATTGATGGCATTATTCAGAGAGAAGCCGCTATCCGGGATAACGGGGCTACTGGATTTGTTTACAGGTTGCTCCTGGAGGATTTTCTCAGGAAGGTCCTGGAGGGTTAGCTGATCCGAGTCGGCTAGAATAACCATACGCTCTATAGTATTTTCCAGTTCCCTGACATTCCCCGGCCAGTCATAGTTCGTGAGGGCTTTAACGGTATCTTTCGTAATCCCCCTGATATCCTTTCCACGCGATTCGGTATTCATCTTAAGAAAGTGATGTATCAGCAGGGGGATATCGGAACGTCTTTCTCTAAGAGGCGGGATAGAAATCGGGATTACCTTGAGCCTGTAATAAAGGTCTTCACGAAAGGCCCCTTCGGTAACGAGCTTGTCAAGATCCTTATTGGTAGCGGCAAGTACTCTGATGTCGCATTTAATGGTTTTGGTCCCGCCAAGTCTTTCAAATTCCTGCTCCTGGAGCACGCGTAGAAGCTTTACCTGGAGGTGAGGGCTCATTTCAGCAATCTCATCGAGGAACATAGTCCCACCATTGGAAAGTTCAAACCTGCCGATCCGGGTTTTTATAGCGTTTGTAAAGGCTCCCTTTTCGTGTCCAAAGAGTTCGCTTTCAAGCAATTCTTCAGGGATCGCTCCACAATTAACCGGTATGAGAGGTTTGTCGCGTCTCATGCTATGATAGTGAATGGCCCTTGCGACGAGCTCCTTGCCCGTACCTGATTCTCCAAGGATAAGTACTGTGCTGTCAGTATCCGCAACCTTTTCTATTATTCTGAACACCTTATTCATCTGCAGGCTGTCACCGATGAAATTTTCGAATTTATACTTGCTCTTAAGCTGCTTCTTAAGGGCAAAATTTTCTCTTTTAAGATGTCTGAATTCTAGAGACCTGTTTATAACCATAAGAATTTCTTCCATTTTTACTGGTTTTGCAAGGTAGTCATAGGCTCCTGATTTCATTGCTTCCACTGCATTTTTAATAGTTGCGTATCCGGTTAAAATAATCCCTATAGAATCCGGGGATTTTTTGGCAAGATGCCTCAGGACCTCCATTCCGTCCACTTTTGGCATATTCAGATCAATCAATGCGATATCATAATAATCCTCATTGATTTTATCTATAGCTGTCTTGCCATTTTTTGCTGTATCGACCTGAAAACCCTCATGGGTCAATAATTCAGAAAGATACTCAAGGATCTTTGGCTCATCATCTGCTATCAGGACTTTTACATCGTTCATCGCTATTCCGGCTCCGTAAATATCCACACCATTATGACAAAATTTTGGCTCTGGTACTTGCTTATGTGCCAATATCTTAACATGTTTCTCCGCAATATCAATAATTTTTTTCCGACAACCCTATATCGAGTTATTATTCCAGCGATCGTTGCCGCCCCATAAAAATACATGTCCTGTTTTGCAGGAAATAGATACCGGGTATGAGAGCACGATTTTCATCTGCTATGATTTAAAAGGTCCTGAAGATAAATATATCAACAAAATCAGGAAAGAATTAACGGATGACGGTGATTGTAGCCTGAATGTGAAAGAATAACCTGTTTGCCTGTTCCTGATCCAGTGTTTATGACTATCGGACCAAGAAGATTGACGGTAGCCTCTTTTGGCTTGCCGGGCGGGATTGTTACGAGGGTAAAAATAAAAATATCTTCCTCGTTTTCCTCCTGATGGAGATGATATCTGTCTTCTGCTGACAAGTCGCTCAGATAGGAAGGGTATGCAACATGTGGGTCTGTTATGACAAAAGCAAGGTCCGGGTGGGTCAAAGACTGTAACCAGCAGAATGGTGAACCGGTCTTATGTTCCAGTATCACAAAGTCTTTCTGCTCAAGGAAGCCGGGTAATCCGTCCGGAAAATGTATTACAAGGCTTTTATCGATCGCTATTTTACCAAATCGGGATGTTTCTATTTTCAAGTTTGCCCTCCGACATAATGCAGATTTCTTTTCAGCAGGTCAGTGAATCGATCCACGTTCCGAGGTACAAGGGAAGCCCTGATGTTTTCCGATAGAATATTTTCATATATCTCAGTTCTGTTTATTGTGATACCTTTTGGTGCGCTGATTCCCAGTTTCACCTGATTGCCCTTTATTTCAAGGACAGACACTTTGATACTGTCCCCAATTGTAATACTCTCTTCCAACTTCCTTGTTAATACAAGCACAGGTACCCTCCATGGCTCCAGATTTATGCTGATTGAGTCACATCCCGATTAAAGATAATCCACAAGACTTAGCGATATGACCTTGGATGATGAGGAAAGTGCAGCTTGATAAGCCATCTCCTTTGAATTCAGATCGATCATCGCCTCAGTTATATCAATTTCTTCTATCTGTGATTTCCTGTCGGAATAGGTAACCTCAAGGTCTTTGATAATATTTTCTTTTATATCCAGCCGGATTGTCTTCCCGGCGATGTCGGATATTACTCCACTGACCGTGTTCAATTGCGTATCAATATTGTTCATCTTTGATTGTATGCCTGATACATCATTATTTTTAAGGTAAGCTTTAAGATCAATAAGTGTCCTGAAAATGTTATTGTTGTCCCAATCCTCGCCGAATATTTCCTGTCCGTCCCGGCCCACTTCGATATTCGAACTTGTCCCTATCTTTACAGAGAAAGGATTACAGTTTCCATTATATGCCACCATGGTCTCGTCCGGATTCAACTCAAAAGGCATAGCGTCCGTGTTTGTGCCACTGAAAATGTATCTTTGCCCGACCTTGCTGTTTGACAGCGAAATAATCTGTTTCAGGTAACCGTCAACAATGGATACGGCGTTAGAGCGCTGTTCAGCGCTGATATTCGCGCTTGAATATTGTACGCACATCTCCTTTGCAGCTGCCAGTATTTCTTCAGTCTGTGTGAGGGCGGATTCACACGCAATCAGCCATGATCTGCCCATGTCTATATTTTTTTGCATCTGACCGATATTGGCAATGGATGCCCTGAGATTGAGGACCGTAACCAGACCTACCGGGTCATCGGATAGACTGTTAATCCTTTTTCCGGTTGAAGCCGTGATATAGGCATCAGTCATCTCCGAAGAAACCTTTCCCAGCATACGTATTGTACTGTCATATAATGTTTTATTGGCGATTCTCATAAAGAAACCTCTCTATCAAATAGTATTAAGTAAAGTTTCAAGCATCTCTTCCGCGGTCGTTATGAGTTTGGCAGCTGTCGCGTAAGCCTGCTGATGTCTGATGAGGTTGGCCATTTCTTCATCCAGTGAAACAGCGGAGATGTTATCCCTTGTTTGGCTGATTTGATGAAAGATTACCTCTTTGTACTCTCTTTCCCGTTCAAAACTCTGGCTCTGGATCCCTATTGAACCGACAAGAAGATGCAGATAATCATCGATAGCAATGTCATTGACGTCCACGGATGTCGCCCCGCTTCCCCTCTCATAGGTCCATCTCTTCATTGTGATGCCCTCAAACTGCAGGTTGGATATGGCAAGGGCGTTGTTGTTATCACCGGAGAAAAATTCCCCGCTGTTATTAATCAGGGCCGCGCATATAAGTCTGTTATCGTCAAGAATGGTATCATTCACACTTATATCCGTGGCGTCTGATCCCTTGAAGAATGTGTTTATTCCCAGAGAGGCAAGGATATTGCCGGTGTCATCAGAGAAGCCAAAGGCATATCCCGGATGAGCGTCTGTATCAATTTCAATATGAAGCCTCCCGTCCATCACAGAGGATCTTAAGGCATCCTCACCGGCGATAATGATGTTTTCTATGGTTTCTGCAAGGTCATTCAATGTAGTGACTCCTGCCTGAACAGCTATGGTTCTTTCCCCTACCACAGATCCCGCAGTGTCATAAAGCCAGATCTTGAAACTCCCGTCATTGATCCTGCCCGAGAAGTCCAGTCCGGAATCAGCATTCCCCATGGCTTCACC
The DNA here is from genome assembly GCA_016932235.1 of Deltaproteobacteria bacterium. The sequence goes on from JAFGDF010000032.1 coordinate 13,804, forward strand.
GCTTTCAGATGCGGCATAAGCACCTGTTACGGCGCTGAAAGCAGTGAGTCCGACACCCTGCGTGTGGAGCCTGTTTACCTCCCACATAATGGATCTTGCAAGCTCATCCAGATCGGCACTGTATTTTGGGATAATTTCATCTCTTATATCCAACCATCCACCCAGTTTTCCTCCGACTATTGTTTCCGATATGGTCACTTCCCTGTTCGTTGAACTCTGCCATTTAATATCATCCGCGTCAAATTCCAGAGAATAAGAGGATGTCCTGTCGACCAGAATGAAACCCCTCCCTGTCGTAACCGTCAGGTTTCCATCCTCATATTCATAAGTGTTAATATCGATATATTGGGCCAGTTCGTTCACAAGCACATTTCTCCTGTCTCTGAGGTCGTTAGCGTTTCCGTTTATTTCAGCAAGTATAATCTGCTTGTTCAGGTCCGCAATCTCAACAAGGATTTCGTTAATTTTACTGATCCCTGAGTCGATTGAGTTATCGATTTCGCAATCGAGTTTATCAAGATCTTTTCTAATATCATTAAAGCTTTGCGCCAGGAAAGCACCACTTTCGGTCAGGATGTTCCTCTGGGCCGCTCCTGAAGGATCGTTGGAAAGGTCATTCCATGCATTCCAGAAATCTACCAGCTGATTGCTGAGGCTCCGGGATGAATTTTCGTTTAATAGGGTTTCCATCACATTCATGCACATACTTTTTTCAGAAAGCCTGAGAAGTTCCGCATTGCCGTCCTGAAGCCGTTTTTCGATGAAATCATTGGTGTTCCTGGCAATATCATATAGCATTACACCTCTTCCGAAAATGAAACCGCCATAGGGAGCAGCCTGTCTTGGCGTGAGTATGGCGGTTTGCCTTGTATAACCGTCCGTGTTCACGTTGGCAATATTGTGACTCACGACATCCAGCGCGTATTGTTGCGTAAGAAGAGCGTCTTTGGCAATATTAAGTACAAGTCCGATACCACTCATGATCATGCCTCATTTTGATAAAGGTGTCTGGGCCCGTTTTTCATTTTTTTTGACCCCGGGCTATAGGGTTCATCCGTGTCTTTGGAGGATGCGAACATTGATATTATATCATGGAAGAAAGCAAGTGAATCTCTGATAAAGGAGATATTTTCCAGTACCCTTGTCCTTATGTTTTCCTTCAGTTCCAGAAGCTTCTGAGAAAGCTCCATGAAATGTCTTCGATCCTCTGAAGGCAGATGATGGTAAAGATCCCTCTCATTGATCAGTTCCCTGAGTCGCGAAGCAGTGTTCTCGATATCCTCCATAATCTTTTGCTTCTTAAGCATAAGGTCCCAGAGTGCCTTAATATCGAGATTGATTAGATTCTCCCTTTCCAGCGTCACGCATTCCAGAAGATCCCTGAAAAGTGTGATTTTTCGGTTATAAACCTCATTGACTTTCAGTGTCTCGGGTCCCATGCTCACTCCTATTATATATATCGGCACAACAGAGAAAAAAGAAAACGTGCTCGGTAATTAACCGAGGAATTCCAACGGGTCCAGTTTTTTTCCGTCCCTCCTAACCTCAAAATGGAGATGAGGACCCGTACTCCTCCCGCTCGAACCTACCATGGCTATAGATGCCCCTTTTTCTACCCAGTCCCCTGGCTTTACAAGATTACGGCTGTTATGGGCATAGAGCGTGCTGAATCCGTTTCCATGATCCAGAATGATCACGTTCCCATAGCCTTCGGAATAACCGCTGTGAGTGACCTTTCCGGGCAGGGATGCCTTGATATGGGTCCCTTCCATGGCCGCGATGTCAATTCCAGAATGGAATCGGGATTTCCCGGTAAACGGATCTTTCCTCGGTCCGAATTTGGATGTTATCAAAGGTTTCAGCGGCCATTCAGGCGCAGTGGTATCCGCCAAGCAGGCAGGAGGGGAGGGGAGCGGCTCAACCGATCTTATGAAGGCCCTTTCCTTCAACTGCTGAAAAAGGCTTTCAGCAAGGCTGTTAATCCCGCTGCCCGACATCTTTTTTGCATATTCCTGATCCAGTAAAGACTGATATATCTCCTCGCCTTCCCCGCCGTAGAAGATGTCACATTTTTCAACCGTCCGCCTCATGCTTTTCAAAAGCTCATGGTTGAAAACCGATTCAAATTCTCTACATGCCTTCATAAGCTCCTTATCTCTAAGGTCTTTGATTTGTGAAGGCATCAAGTTTGAAGACAGGACTTTCATATCGATCCAACACCTTTCTTTCGCGGGGTTTTATATGATCTCAAGTTCGGCCTGCAGCGCTCCAGCGGCCTTAATGGCCTGTAATACGGTTATGAGATCCCGGGCTGATATCCCTATTGCGTTTAAGGCCCTGACAACACCGCCTAAATCGGTGCCCTGTGTTTCCATGAGAACGAGTTTATTACCATCCTCCGAGACGTTCACATCGGAATCAGGCGTGATTACTGTTTCTCCTTCTGAAAAAGGCAGAGGCTGACTCACTTCCTTTTTCTCCTTGATCTGAACGCTCAGGTTGCCGTGCGCTATGGCAATTGAAGATATCGTGACGTTTTCACCCATGATTACCGTCCCGGTTCTTTCAGAAAGAACAACCTTCGCCCCGTTATCAGGCGTAATCTCCAGCTGCTCCAGAGAAGCGACCAGGCTAACCAGGTCGGCCTGATAGGATTCCGGGACATCAATTATCACTGTTCCCGCGTCGAGTGATGATGCGAGAATGGTCCCGAAATTTCGGTTAATAGCTCTGGAAATCCTCTGTGATGTAGTAAAATCGGGGCTGTTAAGCGCAAGAGTAAGGTTGTTCATTTTGTTAAAATCAAAAGGTATCTCTCTTTCAATTATCGCGCCCCCGGGTATGCGAGCCACGGTCGGATGGTTTTTTTGCACACCCCCGCCGGCTGTTCCCGTGGCAGAAAAACCCCCAACAAAAAGAGGACCCTGAGCGAGGGCATAAACATTACCATCCGCGCCTTTAAGGGGGGTCATGAGAAGCGTGCCCCCATGCAGGCTTTTGGCATCTCCTATAGAAGAAACGGTAATATCTATTTCGCTTCCTTTTCTGGAAAAGGGGGGCAGATAGGCGGTAACAATAACGCCTGCAACATTGGCAACCTTGATCTGGTCTGAAAGGGAATGGATGCCCATTCGTTCCATCATATTAACGAGTGACTGTGTGGTAAATCTTGTTCCTGAACCATCACCGGTTCCGTTTAGACCAACAACAAGGCCATAGCCCACCAGCTGATTTGATCTCACTCCCTTAAGGGATGCGATATCCTTGATCCTGGCAGATAACACCGTTGAGCAATTAAAGAAATGGAGCGTCACCAGGAATAGAGACAGGATAATTATTTGTGCCTTTGAGCAATATTTCATTTCCATCTTCCCCGATCGAGAATCATGTCATAATTTGATGGCACAATTCGGGAATGGCGATTAAAACGGCCACACAAGATCAACCGCCCTGGCCAGCCAACCTGGCCTTTGTTTGTCACTCACCGGGCCTTTGCCCACGTACTCTATCTTTGCATCTCCGATATAGCTTGAAAGTATCGTATTATCCGGAGAAATATCGACGGGCCGTATAAAGCCGGACAATATGATATACTGGGTCTCGTTATTAACCTTTACTTCCCTGCTGCCTTTAATAAACAGGTTCCCGTTAGGCATTACTTCCATGACTCTTGCTGTTATTGAAGCAGTCATACTTTCGTCCCTGGTCGTTGTTCCTGAACCTGTGAACCCATTTGAGATAGATCCTTTGAATATGGAATTATTGTTGTAAGCGTTTCGGACCTTTTTGTTTCCAAAGGAAGTCAGATGTTTAATCTTGTTTTCCCATCCCAGAAGACTGTCTATGCCCGCATCGATATTTGATTCCCTTGAAGTCTTAGTGCCTGCCTTTTTGCTTGCCGAAGATGTTTCCACAATATTTACCGTCACAAGATCTCCAGTCTGGTGTGCCCTCAGGTCCTGAAAAAAATTGCGTGCTAAGGCCTCTTCATAAAGACCTGCCTTTGCCGCAGGATCCTTGTCCTCATAATGGGTGTCACGGATGATTTCCCGATCAACAACGGGTAATGCAGCGTCGGTCTTGACCCTTAAGCCGGGCATGCTGCTTACGCAACCGGAAACGCATAAAAAAAACGCCAATAAAATACTGGTTATGGATATTTTAAGCATATCAAACTCCTTTAGGATTAATATCAGAAACCAACCTCGACAAGCCCCGGTCCTTTAACTATGGCGTATATCTCTCTCCCGGAACTGATATTGACAACCTTTATCTGCTCGCCCTCTCGACCGTCCTGCAGCACTTTTCCTTTTGTGGTGATTTTTATCGAATCATTTTCAGCCTTTATCAGGACATGGCTCCCTTTCTTGACAATCGGGGGCCTTTCGACCATGCCATATCCAATAGTGCTTCCCGCCTGGATGGTTCGAACGGCCCTTTTCTCCAGGACCTCATCGAAAACAGTAAAGATATCACTCTCGGGACGCATGCTTTCTTCCAGCTCCATCACCAGATCTTCCCGGACGATTATCTCACCTTTCCTTATCTGCCGCGCTGATTTAACCACCTCTCTCCTGATATTTACGACACCCGAAACCGGAAGCTTCCGTATGAGCTTTTCATCGACAATAAGATCCAGTATGACAGAGACATTGCCTGTGTAGTTCGGGAAATCCTTTTCTTTGATATTCCATCTTAATTTCCCTACAGGAAGCGCGATCTCACCCGGGGTATTTACCCTCGTGACCAGGATATTTTCCTTAGTGTACGGACAATTGTTCATGATATATTCGGTGAATATGGCCTTGATTTTATCGGAATCGATAATTTGTGCGGTTCTCTGGATGAAAAGATTGTCAGGTACTTTAACCATGATATCAGGATATCGCGCGACAGCGGATCCTATCCTGTAGATAAGCAGTTTTTCGTTTATTCGAGAAATATTTCCAGGAGGCGGAGACGCCGAAATCTCTATAACGCTCAAGGCCGGGATCCGATCGTCATCAGCCGGGGAGAATTCTGCAATATCAGCCAGGCAAATCTTTTCTCCCTTGACTGAAGCCCGTTCCCTTACTCTAATTTCAAGGGCGAATGCCGACTGAGCAAAGAGTATAAAGGAAAAAAGGAGGATGCAAAAACGATGTGTGGACCCTGAGCTGGAGGTGAAGTAACCCATATTAATCAATTCTTATCTCCTGATGTTGTTGGCCATCTGCAACATTTCGTCAGCGGCCTTTATTACTTTGGAAGAAATCTCGTATGCCCTCTGCCCCGCTATCATGTTGACCATTTCCTCCACAACGTCCACATTGGACATTTCAAGGTAACCCTGGGCCACTGTTCCCATGCCATCCACTCCAGGATTGCCTTCAGTAGCGTCGCCCGAGGCGTCCGTCGGTCTGAATTTATTTCCGCCGACGCTTAAAAGCCCTTCAGGATTTGTAAAACTGTGAATGGTCAATTGCGCGCTGGCTGTAACTGTTTGCCCATCACCGGCCATCGCCACCATGTTTCCTCCTGGATCAATCGTAAAAGTCACTGTGCCGGGTGGGATTGAGAATTCGGGTTGCAGCCTGTCGCCGTTTGAAGTGACGAGATATCCTTCACTGTCTGTTTTGAATGATCCCGATCTCATATACATCTCTTCGCCGTTACTGAGTATCTTGAAAAAACCTTTGCCCTCGATGGCTATATCAAGATCGTTATTTGTCTGAATATAATCGCCCTGTGAAAACACTTTCTGCACTGATACGGGTCTCGTTCCCATCCCGATCTGTATCCCGGTAGGGATTTGACCTCCGGAGCTCGTGTCTGCGCCGGGAGACTTGAGATTCTGGTACAGAAGATCCTCGAAGTCCGCTCGGCTTTTTTTAAAACCGCTTGTGTTTACGTTGGCGAGATTATTGGCAATAACATCCATGTTCAGTTTTTGTGCATCCATACCTGATGCCGCGGTCCAGAGGCTTCTAATCATTTTTTTTCTCCAATATTATAGTTTTCATATAAAGTGTCCTTGAATACCATCTATCATTGTTGCGTACTTTGTCCTACGGTCTCCTAGCGTAGTCGCCCAACCTCATTAACCGCCCTGTTATTGATTTCATCAAGCACTTTTATCGCTTTCTGATAGCTTTCAAAAGCCCTCAGGCTATGGACCATCTGGATCATTTCTTCAGCAACGTTCACGTTCGAGAGTTCAAGGAAGCCTTGTTTGATAGTTGTATCAGGATGTACTGGTTTCCCCGGATCCGTTGTCAGGATTCCAAAAAGACCGTTTCCCTCCTTAACCAGATTTTCATATTCTTCAAAGTCAACCAGGTCAATATGTCCAGCCTGCGCGCCGTCGGAAAAGAGCACTCCTTTCGCATCAATGTTGATCTCTTTTCCGTGGACGGTTATGGGACCACCTGGCCCCATAACCGGATAACCATCCTGTGTTGAAAGGACTCCCTGGGGGTTGAGGGAAAAATTGCCTTTTCTGGTGTATTTTATGCCCTCAGGAGTATTCACCTTAAAGAAGCCCTTCCCGTTTATGGCAAGATCGAGCTGGTTGCCCGTTGCTCTTATATCTCCCTGTGACAGATCGATCTTGACTGAGATCAGAGACATTTTATTCTTATAGCTATCAACGTTCGTATTATTGAGTATGTCGTTAAAAGAGATCCTGTCTTTCTTAAAACCATGAACATTTGTATTGGCAAGGTTGTTGGAAATAATGTCCATCCTCATCTCTTCTTTAATACAGCCTCTGGAGGAATACAGCATTCCGTTTATCATTTCCCTCTCCTTAACGGTATATTATGTTAAAACGCTTAATAGCAATTCCCGTACCAATCTAGCAGAAAAGGTCGATCGGGATTATTGCGGTCTAACTATTTGATTATATGGTAGATATTGGGGTGTTTCATTTCAGGGACATCCGGTGGGATCTTATTTCCGTCAAAAAAATGAATATGTTTTCCCAACACAGGGAAAATATTGCCGAAACCATAGGTGTCAGGCCTACACAGTTGACAAGCATGAGCCTGTGATTTATAAATATGGAGAAAAGATCGGAGTTCACTTTGGAATTGGAGTATCTGGTGTTTTTCAATCAGGCCGTCGCGTTGCTATGCAAATCAGAAACGATAAAAGACTCAAGAAAAAGGTTGATAAACTTATTCTTGATCTTGGCTTGTCAACTG
>JAFGDF010000242.1 GCA_016932235.1 Deltaproteobacteria bacterium
CAAACCATCTCAGTCGTCGTCAGGGCCAGATTAAGGTTGAACAACCGAGGAGGATTCCGCCCGCCTGGCATGCACCTTACGCTATTACTTTGCTACCCGGGTCTTCGCCGTTAAAAGGGCGCCCCAGGCCACGGCCCTGAGGCCACATGGTGCTATTTTTATGCATTATGGAGGCCCAGAGGGCCATGAGTGTTTATAATGAAAATACTGAAACCCGGAACAGACCTTGACCTTTTCTGCAGGCAATTAAAAACTTCTCCCAATAAGCTGCTTATTCTTGACTATGATGGAACGCTTGCACCTTTCCAGATCGACCCCGGCAAAGCGAGGCCTTATCCTGGTGTTATCGAGAAACTTAATGAAATCATGGAACACCCGAATACCAATCTGGTTATAGTAAGCGGGAGATGGACAAGAGACCTTCTCCCTCTTTTACGGCTGAACCGTATGCCTGAGCTATGGGGTTCCCATGGGCTTGAACGATTGAAAAAGGACGGGAATTATGAGGTTTTCAATATGGATGAGAAAGGCCTTGACGGCCTTGTTTTAGCGGATGAGTCCGTTGAGCAGATGGGGCTTTCCGGGCGTTTCGAGAAAAAGCCCGGCTGCCTGGCGGTTCATTGGCGCGGCGTGAACCAGCGAAAAGCCGGTGAAATGAAAGCGCTGATTATGAAGAAATGGGCGCTTATTGCGATGTCATACGGGCTCCTGTTAAAAGAATTTGATGGGGGCATGGAATTGCGGGTCCCGGGCCGAAATAAAGGAGACGCGGTTAAAATACTCCTGAGCGAATCCCCTCGTCATACAGTCGCAGCATATCTTGGTGATGATCTTACCGATGAAGACGCCTTTAATGCGATCGATGATAAGGGAATAAGCGTCCTGGTTCGTGAAAAGCTGCGTAAGACCCGTGCTGATATATGGATAAAGCCGCCGGAGGAACTGCTTGACTTCCTCTCTCTTTGGATTTCCGGAAAGAATTGGTAAAGGAATGAATGATCTTCTAATTGTTTCAAACAGAGGGCCTTTTAGTTTTTCGGATGACCTGTTTAACGAGACCCGTGAAAAGCTTAAAAACAACCTGCAACCGCCAAGGCCAAGCTTCGGAGAAGGTGGACTTGTGCAGTCGATGGCAGGGCTTTTAAGGTCGAACAGGTGGAATACCACATGGATCGGGGCATCAATGGGCGATAGGGATATCGATGTGGCCAGAGGGAATTATAGAAGCTTTTTTAAGATGCTTAAGAGGCATGGTTATGCTCCGGAGCGATTTCCACAGATCGATATCTACCCCGATTCACGAATGCGTTTCCGCTTCAAGGACTATGATTTTCATATGCGGTTCGTATTCTTTGATACCAGCCATATGCGCAGTTATTATCGCAAATTTGCCAACGGGTTCCTCTGGCCCCTCATGCATCTTACAAGGTCGCCTCTTTTTTATAAAAAGGGAGTGGTCTTTCCGCGACCCTCTTTTACAAAGAATGATTTTGTTCAGTGTACAAGCAGCAGCGTGACTTTTGCAAACGCGATAATCGATGAAATCTGCTCGAGTCAAATGCCGGCTCGTAAAAATGAGGAGATCGTGGTCTGGAATCAGGATTATCATTTAATGCAGATTGCAGAAATACTGAAGGCTTTACTCCAAGAAGAGAACCTTCCTAAAGAGGTGAGAAAAAAAATCAGTATAGGTCACTTCATGCACACGCCATTTTTTAATATCCATGAGATTCAAGGTCTTATAAGGAGCGACAAACGAAAAAGAGTGAAGGATCAAATCTATGACCCCTTTGCTGAAAACATAGAAACAGTTCTGAAAAAGCTTACATGGGGCATGCTTTCAAACGATTTCGTCGGTTTTCACACAAAAGAATATTGCGATAACTACCTTGAAGCGCTTGAAGAATGGTTTCCCGTAGAAATAAAAATCGCCGGAGGATTTTATGAAATTATCTATCAGGATCATATCACGACCATTGGGCCCTTTCCTATAGGTCTGGATGTGGAAAAGATCCTCTCCGAAGTGTCGGGGAATAAACCCCTTAAATACAGATTAGGCAGGGAATCGCTGCTAAAAAAGATGAACAAGGATAAAGAACAGGGGATGTACGTCTTCGGTGGTCTGGAAAGATGCGATTATACGAAAGGGCTCATCGAACGCCTCGGCATTTTCCAACACACTCTCAATAACCTGAAAAATTTAAAAAAAGATGCCAGGTTATACCAGGTTACATCACCCAGCAGGTTGGGTAACCCGGATTACCAGAAACTCAAAAAGATAATTGATTACGAGATATCCTCACTGAATCGCAAACTCCGGCGTAAACGGATAATCCATCTTGATGAAGGGATTTCGGTACCTCAGAACTACCGTTTTATGAAGGAAGTTGACGTCATGCTGGTAACACCCCTTGAGGATGGAATGAATCTGGTAGCCCTGGAATATATACTATCACAAAAATACCGTGAAATCCCGCGCAGGGGAGTGCTTGTTTTAAGCCAGAGCGGAGCCGCAAGGGTTCTTAAAGAAAAGCGTTTTGGCGAGGATGACGGCATCGTTTACGTTAATCCTTTAAGGCCTAAAGATGCCGGCGATAAGTTATTCCAGGCGCTGAAGAAAGGAAGGCATATTTCAGAACGGGTTATTGAATATGTGGAGGCCGAACACAGGGTTGACAAATGGGCGGATATGAACATAAATGCTATTTTGAACTGCAAAAAATCCGCATAAAGCCCGTCTATTCTTTCTTCTTTTCTATTACTTTAATATCACTGATCCTTGTTGCAGGATACTGCCCTGATTTATCTTTTTCAAGGTACTTCACCATGTCCCATATGGTGTTCAACGCTACCGAGACTCCAAGGAGCGCTTCCATCTCTACGCCTGTCCTTGCCTGGGCGCGTACGAAACAGCGTGCCTCCAAATAGTCTTCCTGTATAAGGAAATCCAGCTGAACCATATCAAGAGGTATCTGGTGACAATGGGGAATAAGAAGATGCGTCTGCTTCGCTGCGTTCATGCCGGCCACTTCGGCCACAGGCAGGGGGTTTCCTTTTCTGATGTGTCCTTCCTTGATGGCCTTAATTGTCTCGCCGGATAAAAATATTTTGCCTGATGTTTCCGCGCTCCTGCGGATAACGGGTTTTTCAGTGACATCTATCATACCCATAATATCCCTACCCTTTCGGAATAATGATTTTTAGAATCTAGTTCGCTTCGCCCACAATCGGAATAATGGAACAGTTGAATAATGGAATATCGGGTCGCCAACTATATCCCGGCATAAATATGGTGACGCTCAGTGAACTCTGCGAAATCCCTTCCCGCATCCCTTTGAAAAAGGGAGAAGAACCATATTTTTCCCCTTCGTTACCGGCTGCGATGAATAGGATCAGAAATAAATATTACCAAAAACAAATGAAAATCCAAATCTTGCCAGGAGACTGTCGGATAAAGTCCGACAGTCTCCTAGACGAAGAACTCTTTTTTCCTGCTCCCGTCCTTTTTAATACGCTCAACGGTCTTAGAGAGAGCAGGAAAGACATTGTCCCTCACATCGCCGCCAATTGCAACAAACATAATAATATCACCGATTTTCAAGGCTCCTTCATTAAATTCAGCTATCACATCAACTATACCTGGTAATGATTTGGTTTCATTGATAATATCGTTAAGAATCTCGTGATTACAAACCACTTCAATACCGGATACCTCACGCCCGTTTCGGGAATTTCCCCTCACAATTCCAAGATGGGTCGCAATCATGCCGATCCTTTCGGATTCAGGGTGATTTCTTATTTTCGCGATTATCCTGTTTATATCCATCAACTGCTCCTTTCTTTATTGTCATCCTGATCAAGTTCAAACAGTTTGCGGGTTGCGTCAAGGAAGGTATCCCTAGATGATCTGCCAGCCTTCCTCTTCAAGGTAAGAATAGGGTCATTGATAATCTTGTTTGCAAGGGATAATGTCAGATTCTCCAGAGCCTGAACCTGAGAAGGACTAAGATCGCCCAGACCGTGCATGCTTTTTGAGATCTCAGCCTTTCTGATACCTTCAACCTTTTCCTTCAGTGACTTTATTGTGGGGACCACGTCAAGGGTTTTCATCCATTTTTCAAATTTGAGAACCTCTTCCGTTATAATCCGCTCTGCTCTCACAGCCTCCCTCTGACGCTGGACGGCGTTTTCTTCCACAACACCCTTAAGATCATCTATGTCATACACGTAGACATTTCCTAGTCCGTTCACTCTTGGTTCCACATCTCTCGGGACAGCGATATCAACGAAAAACAATGGCCGGCTGCGTCTCTTACGTAAGTATTTTTTTACCTCATCATGTGTTATCACATAACCCGGAGCTCCTGTGGAGGCTATGATAATATCAGCGGTTACAAGCTGCTCATTAATCTCATCAAACAGAATTGCCTTGCCATTGAAGCGTTCTGCAAGGTTTACCGCCCGATCAAAACTCCGATTCGCCACAACAAGATTTTTTATGCCATGGGCCATGAGATGTTGGGCGGCAAGCTCAGCCATCTCCCCAGCGCCTACGAGAAGTATCGTCTTGTTCTCAAGATCGTAAAATATCTTTTTTGCCAGCTCCACAGCCGCGTAACTTACAGATACCGCGGCTTCCGATATCCCTGTTTCAGTCCTGATCCTCTTCGCTACATGAAACGCCTTATGCATCAGCCGGTTGATAATGACACCCGATGTCTTCTCTTTAATCGCGGCCAGAGAATAGGCGTCCTTGATCTGTCCCAGTATCTGCGGTTCACCAATTATCATGGAGTCCAGGCTGGAGGCCACCCTGAATACATGTCTTACTGCTTCAGCGTCCCCAAAAACATACAGATTCGGCAAAAATTTCTCTTCGGGCATATCTCCCAGTCTCGCCAGCATAGATATTACTGCCGCCCCGGCCCGATCAGGATCGTCGGTAGTGTATAACGCTTCCACCCTGTTGCAGGTTGAAAGAAAAAGTCCTTCCCTGATGTATTCAGATTCCCTCATGAACGCCAACGCTCTATCGCAGTTGGATGGTTCTCGCGCGATGCATTCTCTCATTTCTACGGGAGCTGTTTCGTGGTTCATTCCAATGGTTACAATCTTTATCATGTTTCTTACTGGCTCTTCAGGCTTTCAAAGCTGTGGTAATCGCTTAGCCATAAGCTTCCTCCTAGAAATGTAAATATCAGTATCAGGAAACAGGCTATGGAAACAACAGCCGCCCTGCGTCCCCTCCACCCTACGGCAAGTCTTTCATGAAGCAGGACAGCGTAAGCTATCCAGGTAATAAGGGACCACACCTCTTTCGGATCCCATCTCCAGTAGCTGCCAAGCACGGATTGAGCATAGAAAGCGCCTGTAATCATTCCAAAGGTCATAAAAGGAAAGCCCCATTTCAGTGAATAGGCATTTATTGAATCAAGTGTCTCCAGCGACGGCAGTCTTGTATATAGTGAACCCCTTTTCTTAATCTTTATGTGCCTCTCCTGGAGCAGATACATCACAGCGGCCATAAAGGCGATGGTGAACATCCCGTCCCCTATGAAAATGCTGATCACATGGACGGGCAGCCAAATATTTTTTAACATTGGTCTTGCTGAGACATCCATTCCCGGGATGGAAAGGGACACAATAAGCAGAACCGCAGTCAATGGGATGATGAAAGACCCCAGCACCATCAACCGGAATCTCCATTGGAGAATCAGGTATAACCCTATGATTACCCACGCAAAGAACGAAAGAGATGATTTAAGACTGAGGGCGGGCACGATTCCGAGTCTGTAATATTGCATGCAAAGCGAGGCGGAAAGGAACACAAAACCGGTTACTAAAATCCTGGTGGACCATGTGTATGCGATCTTTCTCTGTCTGATGATGTATATAAGAGATCCGCCCGTGGCAAGGAGAATAAAGAAGAGCGATATTCCAAAAGAAAGCTTTTCCATTTTAAACTAGACCTCTAAATAATCTTTAATATCATCGCATCTGACAGTGTGGCCGAGCAGACTGCTTAGAATTGAAGCGACCCTTTCCCAGTCTTCATCCTTTACCGCGTCGAGTACGGATGAATTTACAATCTCATTGAAAATCCTGCTTTTATCATCAGTTGAGGCGGACATCTCAAGGATCTTGTCACGAAGCTTTCCCATGATGACAAGAAACGTCTCATAGTGGGATCCAAACTGTTTGTCAAGATCCTCACGCAGTTTTTTGGCGAGGGCGGGACTTTTACCGGATGTTGAAACAGCTATCTGGAGATCACCTTTTCTGACGATTGATGGGACTATAAAACTGCAATCCGCCGGCTGATCCACCACATTTACCATTATTCCAGCCTTCTTTGCCGAGTTTCCTATCCTGCTGTTCAGGATCTGATTGTCGGTTGCGGCCACTATAAATACCGCGCCGGTCATCGATTCCTCAGTGAATTCATTCCCGACAAGCTTGATCCTTCCCTCCTTCACGTATCTGTCCAGCCTGGGGGTCAACTCTTCGGAGATAACATGGACAGATGCGCCATATTGGAGGAATGTTTCTACTTTTCTTTGTGCAACCTTTCCGCCTCCGACAACAAGGACCTTCTTCTGGTTAAGATCAACAAAGATGGGGTAATAAGACATTCAATGTCTCCATTTTAGCTTTAAGGTTCTTCTCCAATTTAGCTGAAGAAATCAGTCATAAATATACACCAGGCTTGTATTTAGCCTGATCTAAATATATTGATCGGCCATCTCGCATAACAATCGTTCAAATCCCATGTCGCCCTTTTCTTTGATCACGGTATTTATCGCCGCTTCAAGCTGTTTTCTTAATTCTGGATTACTATCGATATCGTCCACAGATCTGAACACCCCGCTCCTTCTCCCCGCCCTATAGACAAGTTTATCAAGCTCCGGGAGATCCTTGTATTTTTTTATAACTTGCAGCATCTTATCCTTGTCTTCAGAAAACTTACCGCCCACTTCCTCCAAAAGGTTCATGATATGATCGCTGGTTATCCTGCTCGTGATTCCGTCCAGTTTCTCTATGAACAGTTCAATCTCATTCACGATCATATCATCGGTCTGGATCGTGAATTCACCCTGTCTTACTTTTTCCGCAAGAGGCACCCTGTATGGTATCCTGAGGCTTCGAAGTCTAATAAAATGGGGATTTATCCTGTTAAGGGTTTCAGCGGTTGCCTGGGCGTGTTCTCGCCACATCTCCTGACCTCCGAGACCCGGCATCACATACTCGGAAAGCTCAATGCCTGCCCCGATAACATTTCGTCCTGCCTGTATGTGCTGCTCGGAAGTTACTCCTTTTTTTACCATTTTCAAAACAGGATCATATCCGCTCTCAAGTCCGACGTGTATTCTGTCAAGCCCGGCTTCCTTCAATCTTTTAAGCGAGTCAACCGGCTTTCTGATAATGGTCCTGGACCTTGAATAGGTTGTAACCCTCTTTACTTCAGGAAATTTTTCCCTTAAATAATCAAGCACTTCGATCAGATCGTCAGTCTTCATCAGGAGGTTGTCCGCGTCCTGTAAAAAACAGGCCCCGGTGTCATGATACAGCCATGCCGCCATATTTTTATAGCTGAGGCCGTATTTTCCGCTGTTGAAAACATAGTTGATTACCTGTGCATTAATATCCCCGTAAAAACCCAGATTCCTGGATAATTTTACAATTTCTTCCCGTATATACCGAGCGGTCTGGATATCCTTTTTTATCTCTTCAACTGACCTCAGGGAAAATTTTTTTCCCTTATAGATGGGGCAGAAAAGGCACTGATTCCATGGGCAATTTCGAGTTACCCGCAAAAGAAAGCTGGAAGCTTCATTTGGAGGCCTGATAGGGCCTTGTTCAAAACGCAAAGATCTTGTTTCCATAAAAACCCTTCTATTTCTGCGAGTCATATATCTTGTGTGAAGCCTTGCACACAAAGTGTCCTTCTTTTAAGGTCACGGGGCTTATCTATATGACATAATCTTTATCATATCAAATAATCATTGACTATTCGATATTTAATGGATACAGGAATTTTCTGAAATCTGTTAAAAATCTTTCAGTGTTCGCATAAAGAAATCATCCCAATGAATAACTTTGATACATATATAATGGAGAATATCGAAGAGGCGATCCGGCTTGACATCAAGACAGACCCGGAAGCAGTTGTGCGGCAGGCCATATTCTGTGGCATTGTTCCAGGTTTGAGGGTCCTTGACGCAGGGTGCGGGTCGGGAAAAGTAACATCGATCCTCCATGGAATGCTCCAGCCGTGCGGTGAAATAACGGGGATAGATTACTCGGCGTCCAGGATATCTTACGCGAAAGAACATTTTGGAAATAAATCAGGGATCGAATTTCATGTCCACGATCTGATGAGCCCTCCCGCAGCACTGGGAGATTTTGATATGATCTGGGTAAGATTTTTTCTGGAGTATTTCCGAAAGGAAGGTTTTGACATCGTGAAAAACCTGTCGTCTGTTCTGAAACCTGGTGGTTGCATGTGTCTTATTGATCTCGATTACAATTGTCTTAACCACTACGAACTGCCCTCCAGGATTGAAAAACAATTAATCAAAATTATCACAAGGCTCGAGAAAAAGCACAACTTCGACCCCTACGCGGGAAGAAAGCTTTATTCATTCCTTTACGATCTTGGATATAAGGATATAAAGATTGACCTGATGGCCCACCATCTTTTATATGGTGAAATAAACGAAGAAGTGTTGTTCAACTGGTCTAAGAAAGTGGAGATAGCCTCAAAAAAAACACAGGATCTTTTTTATGATTACCCTGGCGGGTCTGAGGGATTCTTCATGGATTATAAAAATTTTTTCCTCGACCCGAGGAGTTTTACCTACACGCCGGTTATTATATGCAAAGGATCGAAACCTTTGGCTTTATGAGATTATTTTATCTGTTCATCATATCTGTATTTCAATCCGAAAGTTTCGACTTTCTCCTTCTTTCCCCTGATCTCCTGCATTCCCAGGCTATCGACGGAATCACGATATGGATTTCCCTCATCAATCTTTTCCCACACGTCCCTGCTCATAATTAACGGATAATCCGGAAATACTTTAGTCAGTTCCTGGAGTCTGGCCGTGGTGTTGACCGTGTCACCAATTGCTGTATATTCCATTTTAGTCCTGGAACCGAGATTGCCTAATATGGCCTTTCCCGAATGGAGACCGATCCCTATCTCCATGCGTTTATCCCCGAGGATGAACTTGCCGGTATGCTCAAGTATCCTGCATACGGATCGAAATCCCATCTCGATATGATTCTCAAGCGGTTCAGGAGCGCCGAAGATGGCTAAAAACCCATCCCCTGTGTATTTATTAATGTGGCCGTGTTCTTCGCTGATAATTTGAGAACATTCCTCAAAATATTTATTGAGAAGTGAAACAACATCCGCCGGATCCATCTCTTCAGAGCTTGAGGTAAATCCCCTGATATCCAGAAAAAGGGCTGTGATAAAAGACTCATCACCGCTGAAAAGGTCCACATCCCCCGATGAATAACGCTGTATGACGGAGGAAGGAACATATTTTTCAAACAACTTTCTGAGGTTCCTTTCTCGCGATTTACTTATTTGCAACGCCTGATACGACATCGCATTATGAATGCTTATGGCAATCTGAGGGGCAATACCCATTAATAGCGATAGATGGCTCTCAGTAAGTGTCTTTTTTGACTTAAGGTTATCGACCATCAGCAGACCAAGGGAGTTTCTTTTAAAGACGATCGGAACACAAATAAAGGACTGGGATCCCATCGATCGCACAAAGTCGAGGCTGGCACCCGAAAGATTCCCCTCGATCTCCAGGAGATTATTGACCAGGTACGGCTTTCTCATTTTAAAGGCCTGAACCGCGACCCCCTTGGATTCAGGATTATCCAGGCTGAAATGCTTTGATCTCAACAGGTTTTCCAGGTCGCTGTCATAGCCATAGCCGCATTTCCATACCAGGTTTTTCCGGTTCTTATCCGCCATCCATATCCCGCCGCGATCAAAATCAAGCCTCTTTTCCATTACGCTTATAATGGATCCCAGGAGACGGTCCGTGTCCATAAGCATCGAGGTCGCCTGACCTATCTCTTTTACCAGTAGAGCGTTGTTATACCTTGTGTTGATTTCGTCCAGAAGATCCTTGGCTGCATTGCCTTGGGATTCAATAGAGGTTATAAGCTCGCGTTTTTCAAGGTGCTCTGAATAGAAAAAGAGGATTATTGTTATACACGCAAAGAATATTGTAAACGTTATCCATTTATTTAATGTGAAAATAAAAATAGATGATAGTGATATAATTATGCTTAATAATAGGAAATATAAGCTGATTCTTCGCCATAAAACAGAAGGGGTTTTTGCCCATGTCACAATATATCTGCAATATTCTTGACCTTTATGCAGGCAGGAAGGGTGTTCAATACGCGCATACTCCCGGGTGAATAATTTTGCCAGTGATTCAAATATTCCTATTCGATTTTCACACTGATAAGGCTTCTCGTTTACCCCAGGTTTGGGCGTGGATATGATCTCAACCTTGTTGGCGCCGAGTTTTTTTGTTTTGATAATCGCGGCGCGGCTTAGAATGGGATAGAGCTTTTCCATGAGGAGATAAACAGAGACGGGGTTCATCAGACCCATTAAATATTGTCTCTGTACGCTCTGCGAAGAAACCGCATACCTTCCAGCTTTTCGGGGGATAGTCCTGTCACCGGTACTCTTTAGGACAAGTTCCGAAAAACGGTCTACCTGCCATTGACTGAACCAATGACCCGGATCTTCAATCTCGTACGTGTTTATCCAGGACTGGGTCAGGATCTTATTTATATCCACCTCTGGATGATATAGAGATATATAATCCACAAATATCTGTATGATTTTACTGTTATACAGGGGTTCATCAATCTTTGCCCCTGTTTTCTCTGGAGTAGGTTGCATTAAATCATATCAAATTCAAAGGTGAACAGCATCATTCAGGTTGTCAAGCTTGGGTGAGGAAAACACGGGTTCAGGCAAAAGAGTACATATCCTTAATTTTTTTTAAAATAATTCATCCTGAATCTTTCATGCATATACTCCATGTATTCATTCCCATATTGCACATTCAGCACCCATAGTGTGTACAGTTTTTCAAAAGGGACATCATTTGCCCTGACATACTCGACCGGCGAGAAGAGCACCGGAACTCTGGTTATTTCAAACTCCCTTGTTAACTTTGAAATGGCAACCGAAAGCACATTCCAAGGCAGATCGGCGGATTTGACCACGATCACTGTAATCCCGCTCAATAATTCCGACAGGTTTATGCCGAGATCCGACTGGTTCATAATGAAAACGGCATGTAGATCACCGTTCTTTAAAAGTGCGTAGGAATCGGATTTTCTCTTAAATCCCAGTCGCGCATATATTTTTTCAAGCGGCTCAGTACCGTTTGTTTGCTGGCCGATTCCTATCGCATCGATAAGGAGACCGCCGGATATGTGTTTATAATGCCTTTTGAGATTCCAGATATCCATAGGTGAACTTTTTATAAGGATCCAACCTTCCGGAAGATTGCTGTCAATAGAAAGTCTTGTATGCGGGAGGTAGGCAAAGATATCCGTTGAGCAGCCGTTCTTGTCATTTATCGCCTTTTCGAAACCGCCGAAGACCCTCTCCGGGAATCTGTTCTCAGGTCTGAAATACGCCATCAGATAGTCCATTTTCGCTGAAGGCAGTCGATACATATCATTGATATAGTTAATGAATTGTTTTAATACGATAAAACCTGTGCGCTTATTCCCTATGCCTTTGGCCGCATGATGCTGGACCATCCAGGTTCGTTCATAAGCTCTTAACATGGAGATATGACCAAAGACCTTGCCATTTATCTGGTAGGTAAAATGTTTGGCGATCTCAGGGTTTTCCTGGTACAATTTTCTGTATGTCTCCTTAAAACTATTCCTGTGGGACTGAATAAGCCTGTATTTTTTCGGATAAATAAATCCCGTTTCAAAAAAGAATTCCCAGAGGGCATCCATATCAAGTTCGTTCGCGATATAACTGTCGGGTTCTATGATATTACACAATATCTGTGTAAGGCTGCTATATGAATTAATATCCATATCAAGAATTGCAACTCCACATCTGACTTTATCGCTTTCTCGAATACAGTATATAACCTGAGCAGTACAGATAATTTTAAGCGTGCCCGGGAATTGAATGTTAAGCCTGGGTATAACCATTCCAGGCATAAGGACGCTTTCGTCCGGCTCTTCATATACCAGAAATCCTGAAGTCGACATGTCTCTGCACTTGAGTTCAATCCTTTTATCCAGTATGGGATGATCAAAAACAAGATTTGGAGAAGGGAGAATCTCGAGACGAATAGTGCGTGGCTGCTTTTTTTTATATCTCTGAATCCTGTCATTTACAGGTGATAAAACGATTTCCATACTCTGATTTAGGCATTTTCTACGAATGTATCTGCATCTCCCCGAAAAAACAACCTGCTGACTTTTCTTCAGACAAATATTTACAGGTTCATCAGTATTTAACCAGCGAAAAGATGAATGGGGATCAGGATTAACAACGATCCGGAACCCAGCCGGATTAAAATCCACCATCTCGCCTTCAGCAAAAAAACCGTTCTGTGATACCTCGGCTATAACATTATTGCATCTGTAACGCGTGTTTTCTCGCTGGCTTATATGGTAACTTTTTTCAGATAATCGAAGCGATATTCTGTCTCTGTTTATTTCAATGGCTTTGGATGGAGAGAGAATCAGGGACTTACCGTCATCAATTGCCAAATACTGAAACCGATACTGATCGAGTTTAAGATGTTCAAAATTATCATCGCACCAATGGCATGTGAGTTCTTCTGAAAGACATGGTTCAGGAACGATTCTTACTATAATACTCTCCTCATACCTTGGGTCAAATAACCAGGCCATCATGCACTGGTCCGTAAAATGTATGTGATTGATGATATTAGTAAGGTTTTCTCTGTCTAACTCCCTGGTATGAACGCGAACGTCAATCAGATTCAGCTGTCTGAAAAGGGATGCGGGCAATAACGGTTCTTCATCATGACTTTTCCTGTCTCTTTCGTTGAAACCATGCATGGCTTTTATCGGCAGTCCTATTTCCATTTCCGCCTCCTGATCTTGACAGCATAATAAAAAGTCCCGAAACGACTTTTATGGCATTCTCGCTTTAGCTGAAATACAGCAAATTCAAATACTTCCGGATGACGGACCAGGTCCGGAGTGAAGGTGAGTGAAACTTTTTACGGCTTCATTGATTTTATCCATGAAGATTCCCTAGAATGAAACTAATCTGGATTACCGGTACTTTTTTCAGATCAAACGGTTAGATGGTGCATAAACGAAAAGCATGCCTTCCTTGAAAAAGATAGTATAAACCCGATATCTTTCAGTGGAACCATCTTCTTTTAAGATATTTATCTGGGTGTCACTTATTGTCCTTCCATGTGACGTGAGTACTTCGTCATAGATATTTTCGAGTACCATGGCCTCATTACGGGTAATACCCTTATAGAGTTTAGCCAGCCATGTTTTTGAGTATTTCATTTTTGCAAACGCCATGTGAAAGGAGACAAGATCCCGCCAGTTTTTAACATTCGAATGAAATTTCCAGTTGAAAAAGAAGCTGAAAATATTTCTATTTTCATCAGATCCAGAGCGCCATACAATCTGATTCAGTATCCTGTTTTCAGCCCTGCTGTTTATCCACTCAAGTTCAAAATCAAAATTCACGAGATATGCCGGGTATGAAATATCGTCAAGCGTAAGTTTAAGTTCTTCTTTAAATTTACATTCGTCCTCTTTACGATACTTGACTTTATCCCCTTTTTCTCCTTCGTGGGAGGGGGTTATTACATCCATTGTCCTTTCAGCAGGCGGATTAGCAAGAATATGTATGATTTCATTCATGGAGTTCCCTTGCTTCTTCATGGTCTTAACGTGTTCAATTCTTTCCATTACAGACTGAGGGAAATATCCGAGATTTTTGATCTTTGTGCCGCTGTTGACAGGTTTTCGAACAATTGGACGAGGAAGTATCCCCATCCTGATATAATTATTGAGAGTAGCTCTCGATATGCCAGTCTTTTCAAGAACCTCTTTGCTGCTTACGAAATGTTCAACTTCCTGGCTTAACATAAATGAAAACCATAAGTTATACTGTCTAATTTAGCTATATAAATAGCTTAATAAGTGTTTTAATTTTTAACTTATAAATGCTTGAATGTCAAGAAAAAATATATTTGTATAATTTTTTTATCTGTATAATTTGACTGTTTATAATTCATAAGAAACGTATGCCCATTTCCCCGGTTGCATAGGATGTGAAAAAACCAGGCAGGTGAATTCGGCGCAAATCACCCTGAAGGCCTTGTGGTAAAAACATGACCTTCTCTAATCGCCCTGCCCTTCTCACTGCCCATGCATTATTGAAGACCATATGGACACTTTTTCTTAGGGCCTGATAATCTTTTTTTGATGCGTCCATGTGCCTTTCTTTGACCTTGACACAATAAGCCAGATCACCTAGACTCCCTGACAGAAAGATATTAATTCTCAACCTTAACATTAACAACGCCACAAAACAGGAGGGCTTAATGCGATGAGCGATTCAAAGTATGCAAAATATATATTGAAGGAACCCAAAGGGCTTTTACATGATGGAAAGGAGTTCGAAGGTTTTTTGGCGAGCCCCGAAAAAATAGGTCTTGACTGCCAGATATTATTTTCTGCGATAGTAAAAGAGAACCTTGAGGGGGATGAATCCGAGCCTCATGTGCATGATTTCCCTCATGTAATGTGCTTTTTTGGAAGCAACCCGCTGGACATCCACGATTTTGATGCTGAAATCGAATTCTATATGGATGGAGAAAAACAGGTAATCGAAGCGCCCTCGATAGTAACTGTACCGGCAGGATTAGTCCATTGTCCTTTGATCTTCAAGCGAATCGGGAAACCGGTTATGTGGGTGGAAATTATGCTCACATCCCATTATGGCAGAAAATAGCAAATATTTTTTTCAGTCCGTTTTTCATTCAGCCAATAAAATTGAGACGGTCAAGATTAATTCTCTCTACCATTAATAACAAGCACGGAGGATTTTACCGGATGGAATCAAAAATCACTTACTTTGAAGAGCCTGGAGGGCTTAATACCAACGAGGTTTTACTAATCGCCGAAGAACGCGCGAATGAACTTGGAATCGGGAAGATTGTAATAGCATCCAATACAGGCGATACGGCGGTTAAGGCCGTCAAGATTTTTAAAGGACGAAAGGTTATAAATGTAACTCACAGCGTGGGATTCAAGGAAAACAACGTCAGTGAATTCAAAGAGGAAAACAGGGCGATAATAGAAAGCGGCGGAGGTTGTGTGCTTACTGCTACCCATGTGTTCGGTGGCATAAGCCGCGCAATGCGTCAGAGTGAGATACCAGGATGCGGCCAGACTTATGTCGTGGGTGATATCGCTGCCACTACCCTCAAATGTTTCGGTCAAGGCATGAAGGTTGTGGTGGAGATAGCCGCCATGGCAGCCGACGCGGGCCTGGTCCGGACTGACGAGGAGGTTATTTCTATCGCCGGAACCGGTAAATTGGGAGGAGGAAGTGACACTGCAATAGTGCTTCAACCCGCACATGCACATAATCTCTTTGATACAAAGATAAAGGAGATACTGTGCAAACCGAGACTTTAACACGAAAATAAACTTAATATTTATCTGCATGAAATTCAGCGTTATGTCTCAAGATCACGGCATGGAAGGCCACGAGTGTTTCGTAAATTTTATTCATTGATTAGCCTGCAGACATTCCGCTCCTGTTTTATCCCCCCTGTTGCAAGCCGGGCATCCATGACGCCAGCCATCGGACGTTAATCTGATGCCAATTGTCATGTAAAAATGGGATATGGAAAACCATCTTCTGTCAAGGGCATGTCTCTGTTATCGTATCAAATGATCAATCACCCTGGCAGGGATTTCCTATTCAACCCGGGTGCATGTATCATGGAAGTTACCCAGTCAAGTTTATGCGCGATACCAGGATCCTGAAGCGCGAGATGGAACCAAGACTTGAACTGCTGCATAACAAGGAAGGCTCAATGAAGTGATCGATGCGCAAAAGTCAAAACCGTTCTTCGGGTATATCGTAGCCGCCGCCGGATTCTGGATATGGTTTATTCTGTATGGGGCATATTGCACTTTCGGTGTCTTTTTTGTCCCTGTTTCCGCAGAATTCGGATGGAGCCGCGCAGACACTTCCCTGGCTTTATCTTTGAACGGACTCATATCAGGGCTACTTTCCCTTATTATGGGCCTGTTGACCGATAAACTCGGGCCCAGGATTGTTGTCATCTTTTTTGGGTCTTTTTCCGGAATTGCCTATTTGTTACTTTCCCATACCACAACATTATGGCAATTCATCCTGTACCACGCCCTCTTCTCGAGCATAGGCATAAGCACAGTCAGCATTCCTATCATGGCCACGGTTTCCCGCTGGTTTATAAAGCGGCGCGGCTTGATGTCGGGCATTGTTCAATCCGGTCTGAGCATCGGGGGATTTATCATCCTGCCGGTTACAGGCTGGATCATTACAGGTTATGGTTGGCGGACGGCCTACGTTGCACTGGGAATCTTCACTCTTGCCGGCACAGCTCTTTCAGGCCTGTTCCTGCGGCGTGATCCACAGAGTATGGGACTATTTCCCGACAACGCCAGAGCAAAAAGTGACCCTGGAAACAAAAAATCAGCCGCTGAATTAACCCCTGCATCCCTCAGCGTAAGGCAGATATTTTTTACCAGCCAGTTCTGGGTTCTTGCCGGCCTTTATTTCTCCTTCGGTTTCTGCAGGTCGACCTTTATCACCCACATCGCTCCTCATGTTCAGGACCTTGGCTTCACACTTGCACAAGGAGCAAATGTCCTGGCAATCATCAATCTCTCAAGCATCCTGGGTCGTATTGCCATGGGCCGTTGCGGCGATGTTATGGGCATCCGTAAAGCTATGATGATAAGCTATACTGCTACCGTTGTGGATATATTATGGGGTCTCTATACCAGGAGCCTATGGGGACTTTACTGTTATGCAGTGATATTCGGTTTCGGCTGGGGAGCTCAGGCGGTCTTGAGGTTCCCGGCAACCGTAGAGGCTTTTGGACTGCATTCAACAGGTTTTATTATGGGCATTCTGGGTGTATTTGAGAACGTCGTTGCAGCATCCGTAGGGATATGGATCGGCGGATATATATTCGATTCAGTCGGAAACTACTGGCCAATTTACTGGACCGGGCTTGTCATCTCTATCGTCGCAGTCATTCTTGCGAGCATGGTAAAGCCCCTGCCCTATTCTGAATCCTTTGCCAAACCCGAAGAATCGATATAGGTCTCCAATCTTTGTCTGGGCAAATGAATACAGAAAGGGGCTTGACAATAGAAATCGAAATAGACTATTAGTCTGTCGAGTGTCAAAGAGTCGATCTTTTACTCCGCCATTCTCTCCATTTTACCCGCCCTTCACAAGAGCTGATGTGACCGTAAATTCATACAGAACCGATCCGGTCGCCGCGTTTATGGAGGCTGCCGTAAGACTCGGATGGGACGCATTTTTGATCGTACCGGTGGTGGTATCAAATATCGTCAAGCGATGGCAGATTGCCGCCGGTTGCGGAGTTGAAGTATCTTGGCATTCTTATCAAATTAAAAGAATTCAATCAGGAAAGATCTTGAACAATTCGTAAATCCAAATCGGGGCATAATAATGGCTATCGACACCACCATATATGTTCAATCACAAAAGGCTGTATCTGCATACCTGGACTGGCTTCAAATGCTCACGGGAGCAGGTTTGATCCTGTTTATGTGGAGTCATATGATCATGGTCGCAAGCGTGAATATAGGCGCAGATGTCATGAACGCGCTTGCGGTATTTCTCGAGCGGTATTACCTGGCTCAGGTCGGTGGTCCGCTGATCGGAGCGATCTTTCTGGTGCATTTTGTCCTCGCAGCAAGGAAAATCCCCTTCCGGATGGAACAACAGACCGCCATATGGAAGCACAGCAAGATGCTGCACCACCATGATACATGGCTCTGGATGATTCAGGCGGGGACAGCCATGATCATCCTCATTATGGGCGCGGCTCACATGTGGACTGTTCTCTCCGATCTTCCCATTAGGGCCCAGAAGAGTGCAGCCCGCATCCAGGGAGGCTTCTGGCTGGTATACTATCTGATCCTGCTGCCCATGATAGAGCTTCATGTCGGGATCGGATTTTACCGGATAGGGGTTAAATGGGGAGTTATCAAGCGACGCAACCGAACGTTCTTTAAACGATTTGAAAACATGCTGACATTGGTTTTCATTCTGATCGGATTGGTAACTATATTCAATTTCTATTTCATCGTGAAGGTTGGGTAGAGGGGTTTAATCCAGTGGAAATAATTTACACGGATCTTTTAAGCATCGGTGCCGGGCTGGCAGGGGAAAGGGTTGCTGTGGAAGCCGCGACAGCAGGCTTTGAAAGCATATGCCTTAGTATTGTCCCCCCCAGGCGTTCCCATTCATCAGCCGCCCAGGGCGGCATGCAGGCATCCCTGGGAAACTGCGCCAAGGGGGATGGTGACTGCCCGGATGTTCACTTTCAGGATACGGTCAAAGGATCGGACTGGGGATGCGACCAGGAGGTGGCCCGCCTTTTTGCCGAAACCGCACCCATCGCGGTTCGTGAAATGGCGTTTTGGGGCCTGCCATGGAATCGTGTTGTATCAGGAAAATCCACGTATTTTAAGGGCGGCAAGAAATTCGAGAAGATAGAATCCAAGGCAAAGGAAGGGCTAATCACTGCCAGGGACTTTGGCGGAACAGCCAAATGGCGCACCTGTTACACTTCTGATGGCACAGGACACACCCTGCTATATACCATGGACAACAAGGCCGTGGAACTGGGAGTTAAGGTTCACGACCGCATGGAGGTCATATCCCTTATTCATGACACTGAAGCGTGCATGGGCGCTGTTGCCAGGTGCATGAAGACCGGGAGATTACGGGTATATCTGGCCAAGGCGACTCTTATCGCAACAGGGGGCTATGGCCGGATCTACCGCGAGACTACCAATGCGGTCATCAATGATGGCGGAGGCGCCATCATTGCTTTGGATACCGGCATTGTGCCCATTGGAAATCCCGAAGCCGTCCAGTTTCATCCCACCGGAATTGTTCCCACCCATATACTGGTTACGGAGGGATGCCGTGGAGACGGAGGAACCCTTCTGGATGTGCACCAAAAGCGTTTTATGAATGCCTATGAGCCGGAAAAGGCTGAACTGGCATCACGCGATGTGGTGTCGAGGTGGATGATCCACCACATCCGGGAGGGACATGGCGTGCCCAGTCCTTATGGAGATCATCTCTGGCTGGATATCCGCCATCTTGGGTCAACCCATATCAAGACCAAACTCAGAGAAGTTGAAGAGATATGCAATAACTTTCTGGGAGTGGATCCCATCACACAGCTGATACCTGTCCGGCCTGCGCAGCATTATACCATGACAGGGGTAAGAACCAACAAGGATGGCGCGGCCTATGGCCTGAAAGGGCTTTTTTCGGCCGGAGAGGCCGCATGTTGGGATTTACACGGGTTCAATCGACTGGGAGGGAATTCACTGGCAGAGACCATTGTCGCGGGGCGGATTGTCGGAACGAAGGTGGTGGAATTTTTGCAGGGCTATGAATGTGAGTTTTCCACCAGCCTGATCAGGGATCGCTTTGCCAAAGACGAAGAGCGAATTAAGAGGCTGATATCCGGCAAGGACGGAAAAGAAAATGTTTACACCATCAGGAACGCCATGCAGGATGAACTTATGGACCGGGTAGGTATATTCAGAAACGGGAAAGACCTACAAACCGCTGTGAATAAACTGCAGGAAATTCATGACCGCTCAAAAAAAGTGGGGATTCAATCGAATGGGATCGGCGCCAGCCATGAACTGAGCCTTGCCATCAAAATCCAGAGCATGCTAAAACTGGCACTCTGCGTGGCCTGTGGGGCTCTTGCCCGCACGGAAAGCCGTGGCTGTCATTCCCGGGAGGACTACAAGGCCAGGAACGACCGGGATTGGCTGAACCGTACACTGGCTAGATGGAAAGAAGGGGCCGACCTCCCGACACTGAATTACGAACCTGTTTCAAAAATAATGGAACTTCCTCCTGGCAGCCGTGGTTACGGTCAGTGTGAAATCATCGGATGCGATGGCGAGATTGTAGGAGCTTAGAATGGACAGAAAACTGACATTTCATATATTCCGTTATAACCCTCAAGACCCGGATTCCGTTCCCCATACGGACACCTTTTATCTGGGTGAGACCGATAAGATGACCCTCTACATTGCCCTTACCCGGATCAGGGAAGAACAGGACCCATCTCTGATATTTGACTTCTGCTGCCGGGCAGGAATATGCGGGGCCTGCGCCATGGTCATCAATGGCAGGCCTGGTCTGGCATGTAAAACTCTCACCAGTGAACTGCCGGATGAGAACACCCTGATGCCGCTACCCGTATTTAAGCTGATTGGGGATCTTTCTGTGGATACCGGAACCTGGTTCAGGGCTATGAATGAAAAGGTTGAGTCCTGGATACATACAGACAAGAAAATGGACCCAACGATCCCGGAGGAACGTATGGACAATGGCCTTGCCGAACAGATATATGAACTGGAACGTTGTGTGGAATGCGGTTGCTGTGTGGCGGCCTGTGGCACAGCCAATATGCGTGAGGACTTTATCGGCGCTGTAGCGCTGAACCGTATCGCGCGCTTTGCGATGGATCCGAGGGACAATCGGACGGATCGAGAATATTTCGAGATCGTCGGCACGGACGAAGGTATCTTCGGATGTATGGGTCTCTTAGGCTGTGAGGATGTGTGCCCCAAGAACCTTCCCCTGCAGGACCAGCTGGGAATCCTGCGCAGGAAGATGGGATGGGTCGCCGTCAAGAATCTGTTATTCAGATTTTCTAAATAGAACTATCCCGGTCAGCAATCCGTCTGATTTTGGTCGACAGTCTCCTAAAAAGTTATTCAATTAGTATCTTATTCTGATTAGATTATATAATGATATATTCCTAGAAGTTTGTCGGGCAAAGTCCGACAAACTTCTAGGGTGTTTTCTTCGTGATAAATCTTACCCGCCGTAATTTTTCATATTTACCCGATAGGGCATAACCCAGCTCTCCCAGCAGAAATCTCATGTATGATATTTTATCCGGTAAGTCCTTCTGACCGGATATATAACTCTCTTCCATCTCTTCTAAAGTCTCCGTCATCTCATCAATGATATCATACTCCGTATCCATTTCTGTGCTATCTATTTCAAGCTCATTCATTTCGATCCTCATTTCGGTAAAGATTAAGGTTGATTTTCTTAACATAATTCTCAATATGTTTGATATTTTCGTCAGTCTCGGAAAATTTGATACGCATCCCTGGGGGAAAGTTGGCAGGATCGTCTGAGTGTCTTCTTGTCCACTCCACTTCGCTTTTTATCTTTACGGGTTTAGTCAAATCTGGCAATTGAAGTTTTAGAAGAATCTTTTCCCCCTTTTTTAATGGATTTTTAGTCTTTATAAAGAGACCTCCCTTGCTGTATTCATTAGTGTAAGCCCTGTCAAATGCCTGAGGATCTTTGAATGTTAGCGATAACATTTTCAGTGCGCTATTATCCGTCGCAGATAAAGATTTGGAAAATTCATCGATCAGAACCTCATATCTTTTTGCCATATTTATTATTATTGTCCTGAAATCACCGGGAAGCCGGTTAAATTCATGATCCAATGAATGCCGATCCAATAAGCCCAAGGTTGTATTACCGACAGCTATGGCAGTAGTCGTGCGTTTTGATCCGCTGAAGAATGAAAGCTCGCCAAAGACATCCTCTGACTTTAATACCGCCAAGTTCAGTTTTTTTCCTTCTATAGTTCTGGATATCTCAACAGCACCCGAAATAACTATGTATATCCAATCTCCAGAGCTACCCTCTTTGAAAATCAGTTCACCATCCATATATGATTTCTCTGTGGCTATATTGAACATAAAGCTACCTCAATAATTAATAATGAATTGAATATCCGCATTTTTATCTTTGGTGTTCACAATACTTCGATACGGCGGACCATCTTTTCTGATCAGTATGAAGCAACAAGTATGCCAGAAGTTGATAATCGTCATATATGCTGTAATATCAATTATTTAAGTAAATATGAAAGGGGCTTGTTTTCACTTTACTGTGCACAACTATATACATATCCTTTTATATGTGTATATAATTAGATAGCCAAAAGAACGATCATCGCAAATCCTATCCGCCTAATGAAAAAAGGGGTTGCAGACTCTTTTTAAGAGTTGTAACCCCTTGATATCACTGGTGCCTGGGACGGGAATCGAACCCGTACACACTTAAAGTGCGAGGGATTTTAAGTCCCTTGCGTCTACCAATTCCGCCACCCAGGCATATACTTTTTAATCTTATGCTTCAATAGGTTAATGAAACCCCTTTATAATCAATGGATTCCTTATTTCGCTCTACTTGCCCGGAATAACAAAAGGGTGGAACTTTTCGCTCATTCAGAGGCATAGCTGGATTCTTACCCGATTGGAATTATAAAATCAAGCAAATTGCTGATTGCATGGCGATCACAGTCATCGGTTTTGGAAATACTCCAAGCGCACGATCGTCCGGTATTTCGGGCTTGAAATCGACCTGGCAACCTGTCCGACCGGCTCCTTGACTACCGCAAATAGATAGGATTTGTGAATATCCATGGCCGCCATCCGAATACGGGCAGATGGCGATAAACCTCGACCCTGTAAACGCCCTTCTCCTTTACAGGATACACCACCTCGGAGCTCCGCCATCTTCCTGCTACTATTCCGTCTTTATAAATCCTGGTCTCTCCCGATTCCGGCAGCTCCACGATGATACTGCCGGTATGAAACTTTCCTTCCTCACCCATTACAAGATCTGATCCGTCATCGGATAAGAAGAAAAACCTGAATCCCTTTGATGCACACAGGCTATCATGGGCTATAAAAAGCCTGCCTTCCTTCAAGGCATCATAGATATCCGTCTTTGCGGTGCTAAAATCACCGTGGATCTTTCTACGGATAAGGACATGGACGTTTATCGTGTTGAAAAGGAAATCATAGGTAAGCGGGATAAACCTTATGGGCCCAATCCTGAATTCAGCGCCATGCGCATCCGAGGTCCCGATCGCCACCACTCTTCTCGTCCGGTTTAATCCGTCCCAGAATGAGATGGTTTCACGGCTCGGTCCCTTTAACATCTGGCTTTTGAATGCCAGGAAAAATATGCCGTGAAATATGGTTTTTACACGCTCTTTCCACCTCGATGAAAAATTCCAGATACTCAGGCCCGTGAACCCTTTTACAGAAAGATCATTCCAGGTATAAGCAACGGATTTTTCCCTGTAAGGCATGCCTTTTTCGAACGGGTGGGCGAGAAATCCGAAGCCTCCCTTTTCATTCACTCTATCTATAACTTCCTGCGGTCCAATGCCTTCGGAATTCACCATTTCCTCGATACCGTATGCGAGATAGTGGTGAAAACGTTTTCCGATTTCAAGCCCAGTCAGTACAAGAAGATTTCCATAAAAACCCTCTTCTCCGAGGTCGAATGAATCCCTCATATATTCATGATCATTAATGCAGATAAAATCCAGGCCTGCCAGTGAAGCTAATTCAGCTATCTCTCTCGTGGACATCCCGCCGTCCGAATGACGGGAATGGATATGAAGATTTCCTGTGTATTCGAAGTCAAACATCTTTTTACCTATAATTTTCAAGGGCCGCGGATCCCATTTTCATGAATTTGTAAACCGTGAATAGATTCATAACCAGAACTAAGGTGAAGGCAGGAATGATCATAATCCACTGAAACAAGCTTATCTCCGTGCCTTTTAGATCCGCCATGAAAAGGATATAGACCGGTCCAGCTTCAAGAACTATAATAAAAGCAACAAGAACCGCACTTAATATCATATACATTAAACCCCCGAATCCCGTTGCGACTTGGGATATATTCTCGTATTTGAAATTAGGATACATGGCGCCGAATCCTACTCCCATCGCCACAATGCTGAACACAATTAAAAACATCGTAATAGAGGAAAGGAACATCATCAGGCTGGTCACATGCAGGAGGCAATTTGTGGTAATAATCAATATCCCGCCAAGAGAAAGCATGGGAATGATATACAACGCGAATTTTCCCCAGAGGAATCTTTCATTGGAAAGAGGAGAAGACCTTATAATCCAGAAGGCTCCCCCCTCTGAACTCACAGCAGGAAAGATAAAACGAACCGAAACCGCTGCAAGAACAAAACCGGCAAGTCCCATATTGAGAAAAGCTATTTCATTCTGAAGAAAATCCAGCCGTATGGGGCTTCTCTCCAGGGGCAGGACGCTGAAATTGTATATATATACTATTATCAAGGCTCCAAGGAGCAGGAGCTGTGACCACTGGGTATTGTCGCGGAAAAAGTTTCGAATATCCTTTTCCAGCATGGCTCCGGTATCAGGAGCCAAAGGCTTTTTGATAAATCCCACAATAATATCGAGGATACCACGCCCCCTTCTTCTTCTCTTCGCCTCCTGGGATTTTGAGAATCCGCTAAAATATATAATGCCTGCAATCCATACATTTATGACAAATATCGCCGACGCGCTGCTCCATAAAAGCAGCACATTAAATGCGGCATTATGACCTTTTGTATCACCAAGTCGGGACCACAAGATTTCCGTGGCCCAGTGTGTGGGCAAATATGGCGAATCTGTAACCTGAAGCGCCGTTACATACTGCATTATACTGAAGAAGGCGTCGGGATTCACCAGCCTCTCAGGCCTCAGAAATCTGAACAAAAGGTAAAGGGCAATGATCACGAGAATGACCATCAGCATAATGATATCTCTGGTCCTCTGAGCGGGGAAAATACTCACCATGATCATCGTAAAAATAATTCCCAGGCCGGCCGCAATAATTGTCACGGCAAGGGGCACATGTAAAAGGGCGATATAAAAACCTGGGCCGGGTTTGTAGACATAAGCATAGGCCAGCATTACAGGCAGGCCGAATACAATCACCATCCATGAACTGTCAACCATGGTATATACTGCTCTGCTGATAAAAAGATTCTCAATATCTACAGGAGATGAATAACAGAGCTCAAGATCTGCCGATAGATAAAGGTTTGAAAGCGCCGTGATAACGTGGCTGAAGATGAGAAGAGAAAAGAATGTCAAGAGGACCATTGCCAGTAAATGGCGTGCCAAAATATCCCCGATTAACTCGACAGACTGGAAATAGATCAAGACACGGCAGAAGATGAGAAACATTAACAGCCAGAAGAAAAGCCCAACCACGGACATGATCACGGCCTTTCTTCTTGTCCCGCGTGTGTTGTCAAAAAAGATATTCCTGATGCCAAGCAGTCGCGGGCTAAGAAGTAGATAGAGGTCTTTCATGCGCGATTCTTTTCCCTTCTGTCAGCTTTAGGAATATTTTTTCCAGATCCCCGTCGATTCCCGCTTCCCTCTGAAGTTCTTTTGGACTCCCTTTTGCCAGGATCTTTCCAGCCTGTATAATCGCAATTTCCTGGCACAGCTCCTCGGCGACTTCAAGGGAATGGGTTGACATGAAAACTGTCGTGCCGTTCATACTCTGTTCCCTGAACACATCTTTAACGAGTCTTGCACCCTTCGGATCAAGGCCCACCATCGGTTCATCCACAATAAGGACCCTAGGCCGATGCAGTAAGGCACCGCACATTACAAGCCTCTGCTTCATTCCATGCGAATAACTCTCTATCATCTCATCGCACCAGTGGTCCAGCTCAAACATTTCCAGGAGATCCATTATATGATTATTGTTAGATGAACAACGATCCATTCCATAAAGACCGGCGATAAAATTCAGGAACTCCAAACCTGTAAGTTTCTCATAAAGGAAAGGCCGGTCCGGGATAAAGCCGATTGAACGTTTGACTTCTGACGGTTCTTTCGCTATATCCATACCGTTAATAATTATCCTGCCTCCTGTGGGCTTTAAAACACCGGCCATCATTTTAATGGTCGTGGTCTTTCCGGCTCCATTCGGGCCCAGAAAGCCAAAAACCTTGCCCTTCCCCACTTCCAGATTCAGGTTGTCAACGGCCTTAACCCCCTTGTAATTCTTTGTGAGATCGGTTAACTTAATCATAGCTGTAATCAATTAACTTCAATGATATTTTCCCAATCACGCCGGCGATCTCTATCTGTTTTTCAAGATTGCCGTGCATGAGACTTATATGACTGACATCCGCCGGTATCTGGTTAAGGGTAGCATCCATCGACACCCATTTCCCGAAATAGGCTTCTGACCAGGCATGATAAAAAAATCTATCCTGATTATATACCAGCCCCACGCAAATCCGTGAGGGAATCCCCGACGCCCTGAGGAATGCGGTTAGAAGCGTGGCATGTTCATTACAATCACCTGTTCTCGTTCTCAAAACTTCAAGAGCGCTCGGAATGCTTATAACCGGTTTTTTTTCTATATTTTCATAGACCCATTTCATTAACCTCTTTGCCGCCTCGAAATTGTTTGTTTCACCGCTTACAATATTCTTTGCGGCTTCCATCACCTCTTCTGAGTCACTTTCAATATTATATTCCGGCGCCAAATACGGCTTTAGATTCTCAGCAGGACCCTTGTCCGGGTCTGAAAACCCGATATCTGACGGGAGGTTTTCCATTGCAATCGTGAGGATGCCTTCATTATAATTCTGCCTGCCGGTATTGAGTATTTCAAGGATCATCGGCATATTATCCAGGCCCTCCACGCGGAACCTTACACTTTTAAGTCTTTCAGGATCAGGCATGATCCTGTCAAGAGGAACTGCGACCTTTTCGTAGAAGTCCTCAATATCTTCCATTTCAATATTCAGCGGAGCATTTGCGGCACTGGATTTTATGGTGCTGAGCCCCATAAATCCTTCTTCCTTCAACGTGGATCCATCCTCGTCCAGCCAGAATGTCATTCGATTACCCCACATTTCCGCTTCAATGCGGAAAGAATCATAGGTGATATTGTTGATTTCGATCTTTTCCTTCGCAACTACCCTGAAGTGAGCATCTTTTTCAGCCATCGTGGATGGATCAAATAGCGGAAGCATAAAATCATCTCCCACCTTTATTTCTCTGGCCTGAAAGAAGAACCCCATTCCCGCTCCGATCATGGGCTCTTTATCAAGATAGATTTTTTGAATCTTTTTTCTCCTGCCGGTCCCGGATTCGATCACGAGATGTTTCCCCTCTAATTTTCCGGAGATAGCAAATCTGACGATACCCGAGGTCATTTGAAAATAGAAATTGTTTAACCTGAAATCCGCATCAAGCACTGATCTGGTTACAGTGTGAACATTTCTTGCCATCCCCATCAGGTTGAGTTTCAGAAATACATCTTCATGAATCAAGTATCCTTTCTCGAAAGGATTGATCCTGCTCACGCTGTATCCCACCTTCTTATCATCTAAAAATATCTCTTTCCATTCCCTGGTGTCGGACGTTATTGCGATCATGCTGCTTTCATCTTCCTCGCTTTTGCCTTGACTGCCGGAATGCTCTTTCTTGATTAGTAAAAACATCATTGAAAGCCAGAAAGAAATTATAATAATGCCGGTGATATTCAACACAAGCTTCTTTTTATTTGACAAGATCATATGTCAGGGCCCTTAAGTTATCTAACACTTTAAAAATAGACAGGATTAGAGAAAGCAGGGACTCATGCCAGACATGGTTTTTCAGAGAGGATATCCTATTCGTTCCAACAGTTGAAGGGAATTGGATAAGAGTGTTTTCAGGTAATGGGACGGCAATCCCGCTCCTTCAACGACCTTTTTTGCAAAATTCTCCGTCATTGGATCACCAATGGAATGAGTATCCGAATTGAGAACAAGCCTTGCGCCGCAATCAACAGACAATCGCGCCACATGTCCGTTTGAAAGGCTGTGGCCTTTTCGGGATGTCAGTTCAAGAAATACTTCCTTTTTGGCTGCAAGTTTAACTTCCTCCTCGGAGATTAATCCCGGATGTGCCAGTATATCCGCGCCGGCTTCAATTGCAGCCCTGTTAGTTCCCTCGGGTACCGGTTCCACAACGCTTTCACCATGAACCACAATGAGCTTTGCTCCAAGCTCCCTGGCTTTATTAACGTAGGCGGCTATTAAATCAGGCGGTACGAAAGTAAGTTCAATGCCCGGAATCACTTTTACAGGCTGAGACCCATTCAGTTCCGCGGCAAATTTGACAATATTTGTTATGATAAAATCAAGGTT
The DNA here is from genome assembly GCA_016932235.1 of Deltaproteobacteria bacterium. The sequence goes on from JAFGDF010000242.1 coordinate 28,413, forward strand.
GGAAGGGTCGGCATGATCCGTGATTCCAACAGCGGAATAACCAAGCACTTCGAACCTTCTAACAAGTTCCGACGGAATAAGTTCCCCATCGCTGAATAGAGAATGTGTATGCATATCTATCATTTTTAATATCTCACATCTTATATTTTCCGAAGTCCTCGGGATTCAGCCTTTCCAGTATATCCTGCCATTTTTTTCCCTGTTCTGATTTATCCTCGGGCTCGGCCTTTAGATCAATCTGTCTCGACTTATCTATCACTTCCTCAGCCACAAAAATAGGCGCGTCCACCCTGAGGGAAAGCGCCAGAGCATCACTGGGTCTGGCATCTATGGTCATTTCCTTGCCCTTGTGCGAAACATGGATCAGGGCGTAATAGGTATTGCTTTTCAGATCACAGACCTCTATCTTGATAACCTTCACATCAATCATTTCAAGTATGTTTTTCAATAAATCATGGGTCATTGGTCTTGAAAATTGAATACCCTCAAGTTCGCTTGCAATTGCCGTTGCCTCAAGCAGACCTATCCATATTGGCAGGGTCTTTTGACCGTCTATCTCTTTTAAAATAACTATAGGGCTGTTTGTTAACGGGTCCACGGTTAATCCTGAAATGATCATGGGCTTAAACATGCACACCTCCCCGAATCTTTTAAAATTACGCATATATCATTAAACATACCAACTCTTTTGTCAATACAAGTTTATGAAATACATTTAAATCATAGCTGGAAATTTTCCACGCTATGATATATAAATATTTTTTTGGTACATCGTAAAAAAAGTTTGTTTATCGTCGCTATCTTTTCTTTTTACTATAATTTGCAGGCCGAGATAATAATGTCAGATGTGAATGAAGAAATATTATATCCATACGTGCTCGACTATAAACCCAAACTATTTTTTAACTGGATACTCTATCAGCTTTTTAAAAGAGTCGACATCGACAACAGCATGAAGAATTCCCTGAAGGAGATGCAGAGAAAAGGAACAGTTGTCTATGCCAGCAAATACAAAGGATTGCTTGATTACATACTCTATCATGATGTTTACCGAAGGAAGCGTCTTCCATATCCCAAGATTACCTTTGATCTCAATCTGTCTCTCGCTTTACCATTTTCCAGGCTAATACGGGTTCTTCTGTCTCAGACTTCCTGCTTTGTAAAATATGGCAAGATCCCAAGCCCTTACACAACCGGTTTTTATAAAAAAGCCATACAGCAAAAAAAAGTTGCCCTGATCTCTCTCATCGATCCAAAAAGTTTTATTAAATCCTTCATTTACGCAAGGAAGGATCACCTCCAATTCCTTATTGAAACACAGAAAGATATGGAGATGCCGATTTTTATCGTTCCTCAGCTTACTCTCCTGCAGAAAGACCCTGAAAAGGAAGACAAGAGCCTCAGCAGCATGATCTTCGGATATAGAGATCACATGAGTGTTTTTCGGAAGATCGCGTTGTTTTTTCGCAACTATTGCCGCGCGTACATCGACTTTGGCAAGCCTCTAAATCTAAAAGAGTATCTGGAAAATCAGCCTCCCTCCAGACCGATTGAAGATATGGCCTCTGAGCTAAGGCAGATGCTTATTGAACGTATAGATAATCAGAAGAGAATCATCCTGGGGCCTATAATGAAATCGCGGCAGCAGCTCAAAGAAATGGTCCTTACAGATAAAAAGGTTGTGGAACAGATCGAACGAATGGCCGCAGGGGAACCGAAAAAACTCAAAGAATTGCGAAAAAAAGCGGGTGAATATTTTGAGGAGATTGCCGCTGATTTTAGTATGCTCTACATCGGGTTTTTCAGAAAGGCATTGAAATGGTTCTGGAACAAGCTTTATGAGGGGATTGAGGTTGATCCGGCAGGTTCGGCTAAGGTTAGAGAATGGGCGAGAAAGGGACCGCTGATCTATATCCCCTCTCACAAAAGCCATATCGATTACCTTGTATTGAACAATGCGTTATTTGACCATCATATGCATCTGCCCAGGATCGCGGCAGGTCAGAATCTCGCGTTCTGGCCGATGGGTCATATCTTCAGAAAATGCGGTGCATTCTTTATCCGCAGATCCTTCAAAGGAGCAAAACTCTATTCAGAGGTTTTTTCAAGATATATCAAGATTCTCCTGCAAGAAGGCCATCCGATTGAATTCTACATAGAGGGAGGTCGAAGCCGGAATGGCAAACTTGTTTTTCCAAAAACAGGGTTTCTCTCCATCCTCCTGCAGGCATATAAAGAAGGCTTTTGCAGGGATCTGATCTTTGTTCCAACATCCATTATCTATGATAGGATCATGGAGGAAAAAGCGTACCTTAATGAGTTAAACGGAGGCACAAAAGAGAAAGAGAATATCAAACAGGTTATAAAAGCAGGACGTTTTCTTAAGAAAAGATATGGTAAGATATACATTGGATTTAATGAACCTTTTTCCCTCAGAGAATACCTCTCAGGCACAGGAAAAATCGAGAGGAACGTTCCCCGTGATCTTGCATTGTATATGGTGAAAGCGATAAATGAAGTTTCTGTGGTCACACCCCTTTCACTTGTATCCACTGCAATTCTGACCGCTCATCGTCGAGGATTCAATATCTCATGGCTCATGGAAACCATTGGTATTTATATGGACTTTCTGAAAAGAGAAAAGGCGCCGATCGCCAATTCCCTGAATGACCCAGATTCAGCCGTCCAGGACACCATTTCACTCCTCATGAACCTGAAGATCGTAAACTTTATGGAAGACGCACCAGGTGATGAAGAGATATTCTACTATGTTGAAGATGAGAGGAAGATGGAACTGGAATATTATAAGAACAACATCATCCATTTTTTCATCCATCATTCATTTGTAGCCACCTCATTTTTAACCGGAAAGGATGAGGCAAAAGAAAAATCATCAGTGATCGCGGATTATATGTTTCTTAAATACTGCATGGAAAATGAATTTGTTTTCTATGATGATAAGGATGTGGATGAAAAAATACATTTGATAATAGAGTATTTTCAAGGTCTTGGATATCTAAGTTATGCGTCGCTCGACAAAGGCTACAAATTAACCAAACTCGGGTTTGAAAAATTCCCAATGTGGGCGGCCTTTGCCAGGACCTTTATAGAATCATACTGGATAGCGGCACAGGTCATCTGCAATCAAAAACAAAACCCATTGAAAGGAGCTAATCTATTGAAATCAATCACTTATATGGGAAAAAGATTTCATAAAATGGGGATAGTCGACCATGTCGGAGCGCTTTCCCAGATAAATTTTCAAAACGCGGTGAACTGCATAAACAAAAAGGCGCTCAGCTGCGACAGCAGGACCTTTCCATCGGATACTAGCTCACCGTTCGAAAACCTTTCATATTTCACATCGCGTTTGTATGACTTTTCCCATTTCAGCCCCCACAGATAATCTTCATGCATATTATAAGAACACTAAGTATCTTGGAATTCCTCATGAATCTCTCCTAAAAGGGATTATTTTCCCTGGTCTTGCCTCTTCTTCCCCTGTTCTGGGGCCTTCCAGAGAAGCATCATGATCACGATTCTTTGGAGTCCTTTTAACCGCTTTGATGGTTATCGGCACACCACCCATCGTGAAAGGTTCTCCGCTGATGTATTCTTCTCTTAAAATCCATGTTACTGGTTGAGGTGGCATTGTTAGCAACAAGAAAGTGACATGATACCAGCCCTTTTTTATATCGGGTTCAATAGCTTCTATGCGTGCATACATCGCGGGTTCATTTTGATAACTTATGAGGACTACGGATCCTTCAGTGTTCATTTTTTCTCCATCTTGAGCAGTTTACCGAACGTTGCCCGACAAACCGCTATAATGAATAAGATCGGACATAATTATCGCGAAAGCACAAATAAAATCTAAATCTTACGAGGAGAGTGTCGGATACAGTCCGACAGTCTCCTAGATCAATAGAACCTTTCCTTGTAGTTCGGGCACTTGTAGCCGGGAGGGGTTGGGCTGGCATTTTCAACCCATTTTCCATCTTCGTAACAACCGTCTTCACTGAATATGCAGACGTTTGATAAGGCACTTCTCAGGATGGCGGGCTCGTTATCCCCTTTGGCGATATAATATCTACAGTTCCAGCAGCAATCCTTTGCCATTGCATCGCATCCGGATAAAGGGAATCATATCGATTTTATTCTTCATGACCCCTCTTATTTTTATATTTATTTATCTCAGATAATAACACCATTTTTTCTAGAATGGCACTTCTTTTTGACATGAGGTAATGAAAAAAAATTAAATCCAGTAAAAACCGGATTTTTTCTTGACACTGCCATAACCGGTATGGCATGAAACATAGCCGTAGCAACAGAGCGTAAAAATTACCCAAACGGGACGAATTACCTTCGCAACGCCTTCCGCCTATTATTTTTACTTGATACTCTCCGTTTGTAAATTGGACATTATTAGTTGGACGCAAATGTAAATAACAGGAGTAATAAAATGCCCAGGGATACAAAAAAAGGTTCCGTAATGGTCATCGGTGCTGGAATAGCAGGTATTCAGGCCTCCTTGGATCTGGCTGATTCAGGATACCTGGTCCATCTGATCGAAAAAAAATCCGCCATTGGCGGTATAATGGCACAGCTGGATAAAACATTCCCCACCAACGATTGCTCCATGTGCATCATCTCACCCAAACTTGTTGAATGCGGCAGGCATCTTAACATAGACCTTCACACAATGACAGAAGTCCTGGCGGTGGAAGGAAAATCCGGGAACTTCAGGGTTCGACTGCTGGAAAAACCAAGATTCATAGATATTTCAAAGTGCACGTCTTGCGGCGAATGCGCCAAGGCATGTCCTATCGAAGTTCCGGACCTTTTCAACGAGAGACTTGATAAAAGGCATGCGGCCTATAAACTATACCCCCAGGCCATGCCCAGCGCATTTGCTATTGATAAAAGAGGTACAGCTCCCTGTAAAGCGACCTGCCCCGCGCATGTCAGTATTCAGGGATATGTGGCGCTGATCAATCAGGGGAAGTATCGCGAAGCCCTGGAACTTTTTAAAAAGGATCATCCCTTCCCGGCCATATGCGGCCGTGTATGCCATCATCCTTGTGAAGCGGAATGCACGAGAGGTTCAGTTGATGCGCCGATCTCCATACAGTATCTTCACCGATTTCTGGCTGATACGGAGCTCAAGGAAAAAAACAGGTATGTCCCTGAAGTCGCTGAAAAGAAAAACGAGAAAATAGCCGTCATCGGTTCGGGACCGGCAGGACTTACGGCGGCATACTGCCTTGCAAGAGAAGGCTATCAGGTCTCTGTCTTTGAGAAACTGTCTGTCGCCGGAGGAATGATGTCCGTTGGTATCCCTGAATACAGGCTTCCAAGAGACATAATATCCGCCGAGATCCAGACAATCAGGGATATGGGAGTCGAAATCAGAACCAATGCCGTCTTTGGAACAGACATTTCTCTGGAAAGCCTGAAGAAAGACGGCTTTGAAGCTGTTTTCCTGGCTACCGGCTTGCACCTCAGCCGCAGATTGAATGTGGAAGGTGAAGAGCTTCCTGGAGTGCTTAAAGGCGTGGATTTGCTTAGGGACGCATCCCTGGGTAATAGGGTGGAAATCGGAAGAGACGTGTCAGTCATCGGTGGCGGCAATGTCGCCATAGACGTTGCTCTCACTGCCAAACGCCTGGGAGCAAAGGAGGTCACCCTTGTCTGTCTGGAAAAACGGGAAGAGATGCCAGCCTGGGATTACGAGATAGAAGAGGCGCTTGAAGAAGGCATCAAGGTCATAAACAGTCTCGGACCGAAAAGATTTATCGGGGAAAACGGACGGCTCACAGGAATAGAATTTATGTCATGTACCTCCGTTTTCGATGATCAGTGCGTTTTTAATCCCCGGTATGACGAATCAGACCTGACGATGTTGGAATGTGATACGGCTATCGTAGCGATCGGACAAGCGGGTGATCTGTCCTTTGCAGACAAGGAAGGGATATCCATAACTCCAAGAGGAGGGATTGAAGCCGACTCCGTCACATTGCAAACGCCCCTGGAATGGGTTTTCGCGGGAGGAGATGCGGTTTATGGTCCCAAATCAGTCGTAGAGGCAGTTGCCTGTGGGAAAGAGGCTGCTGAAAGTATAATGAGGTACCTCGAAGGGAAAGATCTCAAGGAAAACAGGGAAAAAGACTGGTCGTTTGAAAGACCTGATACGTCGGACAGAAATATTCTGCCACGAGTCCCCATGCGAAAGCTGCCTCTTTCTGAGAGGGATAGAAACTTCCGTGAAATATCCCTGGGATTCAGCGAGGAAGAGGCCAGGGAAGAATCCCGCAGGTGTCTTGAATGCGGCATATGCTCCGAGTGTTTTCAATGTGTTAAGGCCTGTCTCGCTAACGCGGTGGATCATGATATGCGTCCAAGAGAATATACTGTCGAAGTGGGTGGAATAATACTCGCACCCGGTTATGAACCATTTGATCCGAGCAAATTTGACACATACGGTTATTCAAGTCATCCCAATGTTGTCACAAGCATGGAATTTGAGCGCATTCTGTCCGCGTCCGGTCCTTTCGAAGGTCACCTGGTAAGGCCATCTGATCGCAAGGACCCTGAAAGAATAGCATGGATCCAGTGTGTGGGTTCCAGAGACCTTAACCGGTGCGACCACAGTTACTGTTCCGCCGTCTGCTGCATGTATGCAATCAAGGAGGCGGTGATCGCTAAAGAGCACAGCCCCAAAGAACTGGACACCACGATTTTTTACATGGACATGAGGACATATGGAAAGGACTTCGAAGAATATTTTGACCGGGCAAGGGATGAGCGTGGCGTTAATTTTATCCGTTCACGAATCCATTCAATTGACCCCATTGAGAATGACAATCTAAGTATTAGATATGTAACGGAATATGGGGAGGTCAAGGAAGACACCTTTGACATGGTAGTCCTTTCCATAGGTCTTTCTCCGCCTGCCGATGTGATCGGGCTTGCAGAGAGGCTCGGTATAAGGCTGAATGAACATCAATACGCATTGACCGACAGCTTCAATCCGGTGAGCACCACCAGGGACGGGATATACGTATGCGGTGTATTTCAGGGTCCCAAGGATATCCCCCATTCTGTAATGGAGGCTTCGGCCTCGGCAGCCGTATCGACACAGGTCCTTTCCAATGTCAGGGGAACCATGACACGGGTAAAGGAACTGCCTCCGGAGCTGGACGTCTCCGGTGAAGAACCCAGAATAGGCGTGTTTGTATGCAACTGCGGTATTAATATAGGCGGGGTCGCAGATGTCCCCGCCATAAGGGAATACGCCCGGACCCTTCCCGGCGTAATTCACGTGGAGGACAACCTGTTCACATGCTCCCAGGACACCCAGGACAAGATGAAGCAGGTTATCAAGGATCAGAGAATAAACCGCGTTGTCGTAGCGTCCTGTTCAACCAGGACGCATGAACCCCTTTTCCAGGAAACAATCAGGGATGCGGGTTTGAATAAATACCTGTTTGAAATGGCCAATATCCGGGATCAGGATACATGGGTCCACATGAATGATCCTGAAAAAGCGACGGAGAAGGCAAAGGATCTTGTCCGAATGGCGGTCGCAAAAGCCGCCCTGGTTGAACCCCTTCCCCAGTTCAGCCTTAACGTGAAAAAGGAGGTCCTGGTTATAGGTGGCGGTGTAGCCGGAATGGAGGCGGCCATAGGGGTGGCCCGTCAGGGCCACAAGGCTTATGTCGTTGAAAGAACTGGTGAACTTGGCGGTGTTGCCAGGAAGTTGAGAACAACGTGGAAAGGTGAGGATATAGAAGAGTATCTCGACAGACTTATTGAAGAAATTAATGCCAACCCTAATATCGAATTATATATCGAATCAGAGATAGAATCTACAGTCGGCATAATAGGCAATTTTACGACCACAATCAGGTCCCGCCATGGGAAGACTCCACCTATATCCGTAGAACACGGCGCAACCATAATAGCGACCGGCGGTACCGAATACAGGCCTGTTGAATATCTCTACGGTGAGCACCCGGGAGTCATGACGCATCTCGATCTTGACGGTGCCATCAAGAAAATGGATAGCCGTGTCCGGGAAGCTAAAACCGCCGTGTTTATCCAATGTGTTGGATCAAGGATCCCTGAAAGACCATACTGCAGCAAGATATGCTGCACGCACAGTCTTGAGTCCGCACTGACCCTTAAGGAGATAAACCATGACATGCGGATATTTATTATTTACCGGGACCTTCGCGCGTACGGGTTCCGTGAGGATCTTTATCGAAAGGCAAGGGAAAAAGGCGTAGCCTTTATCAGGTATGAGCTAGATGATAAACCGAAAGTCACTTCGGATGATAGGGGATCTCTTTCCCTGGAGATAACTGACCATATACTCGGAAGGCCCATCAGAATAGCTCCGGACCTGGTTATTCTCGCTACGGCTATCATCCCCAATGAAAATAAAAAACTATTTGAGGCCTTTAAAGTGCCTGTTAATAATAAGGGGTTTCTGATCGAGGCCCACATGAAACTCAGACCGGTGGATTTCGCTTCTGAAGGCCTGTTTATGGCAGGGCTTGCCCATTACCCCAAACCCATAGATGAGAGCATAACTCAGGCAAAGGCTGCCGTGGCAAGGGCCATGACAATAGTCTCCAAAGATGTTATTGAACTGGGAGGCGTGGTGGCGGTTGTTAACCCGGATCTGTGCGCGGTCTGCCTGACCTGCGTCAGGACATGTCCCTATGGCTCTCCCAAGATAGGAAGCGAAGGGCACGCGGTAATAGAACCCGCTGAATGCAGGGGATGCGGGGCATGCGTGGCAGAATGCCCCGGAAAGGCTATAAGCCTTCAGCATTTTACCGACCATCAAATTATTGCAAAGACTCGCGCATTGTTCACAGCACAATAATCATTGGAAGTTTTCATTTAAATTATTGATCTGTACTGATATTATAAGGAGGACATATGTCGGATTTTGAACCCAGGATACTCGCTTTCTGTTGTAAATACTGAGCATATGAGGCCGCGGACCTGGCAGGTTCCATGAGACTCTCGTATCCGAGTAATATTAAGATCATTCAGGTGCCCTGCACAGGCAGGGTGGATATCATCCACCTGCTTAACGCCATTGAAAGCGGCGCGGACGGGGTCTATGTGGCAGGATGTCTTGAGGGGGACTGTCACTACATCTCTGGGAATATCAAGGCCAAAAAAAGGGTTCAATATGTCAAGAAAGTTCTTGAGGAACTGGGAATAGAACCCGGGCGGGTGGAGATGTTCAACCTGTCAGCGGGAGATGGACCCAGGTTTGCCGAGATAGCAATTGAGATGAATAATCGTATAAAAGAACTTGGTCCCACTCCGGTAAAGATTAAAAAAGCTGCATAAAGGGGTAGAATTATGATAGTGGCAGATAGAAAAGATATTAATGAAATATTGGATATGATAAAGGACTGCAAAAAGGTTCTGATCGCAGGATGCAAGGGTTGTGTTACCGTGTGTAATGTCGGCGGAGCAAAGGAGGTAGGGATACTGGCCTCTATCATAAAAATCGCCAGGAAAAAAGATGGTCTGCCCATAGAAGTGGATGAGGTAACACTGGAACGACAATGCGACCCTGAATATTTGGAAAAGATCAAGGAGACAGTCGGTACATATGATGCCGTCCTTTCAATGGCATGCGGTGTAGGTCCTCAATTTTTATCCGAGGCCTATCCGGATCAGCGCTTTTTCCCCGCTGTAAACACCACATTCTTTGGCGGGGCGGTTCAGCACGGAATATGGGAAGAGAGATGCGCCGGTTGCGGTAATTGCATCATCCACTATTTTGACGGTATATGTCCGATTGCCAGATGTTCCAAGAGCCTTTTAAACGGCCCATGTGGAGGTTCGTCCAACGGAAAGTGTGAAATATCAAAGGAAGTGGACTGTGTGTGGGATATGATAGTGAAAAAGAAAATGAAACAGGGCCGTATCGAAGATTTGCTTGCGTTCATGCCCGCCAAAGACTGGCGTACGGCAAGGGATGGAGGACCGCGAAAGAGTGTGAGGGAGGAACTTGTTAATGGCTGATTATAGATCAGGAAGTAATCTGGAAAAGATATTGAAAGCAGGGCACTTCGCGTTCACAGGAGAATGCGGTCCCCCTCAGGGCGCTAATGTGGAGCATCTTAAGGAAAAGGCCCACCACCTAAAAGGCAGCGTGGACTGTGTAAATGTGACCGATAACCAGACTGCCGTGGTCCGCATGTCAAGCTGGGCCGCATCCCTTATCCTTTTGCAGGAAGGCCTTGAGCCGAATTTCCAGATGGTGTGCCGGGACAGAAACCGGTTGGCGATTCAAAGCGACATACTTGGAGTCTATTCACTCGGAATCAGAAACATGCTCTGCCTTTCAGGTGATCATCAAAAATTCGGGAACCACCCAGAGGCCAAGAATGTCTTTGATATTGACTCCATGCAATTAATTAATCTGGTCAGGACAATGAGGGATGAGGGCAAGTTTATCAATGGTCAGGACATAGACGTCCGGCCGGAACTGTTTATCGGCGCCGCTTCCAATCCCTTTGCCGAACCATTTGATTTCAGGCCTCACAGGCTTGCAAAAAAAATTGCGGCAGGCGCTGATTTTGTTCAAACCCAGTGTATCTATAACATGGAAAAATTCAGGGAATTTATGAAACGCGTTGTGGACATGGGTCTTCATGAGAAATGTTATATCCTCGCAGGTGTTACCCCTATGAAAAGCGTAGGTATGGCAAGTTATATGGCAAAATCCGTGCCCGGAATGGATGTCCCTGACTCTCTGATTGAACGACTGCGTGGGGCGGGAAAAGGCAAGGTTGCTGAAGAAGGCATTAAATTCGCCATTGAACAGATCAACGAATTCAAGGAGGTGGAAGGTGTTGCAGGGGTTCATCTGATGGCGATTGAATGGGAACACAGGGTATCCGAAATAGCGGAAAGAGCGGGGATGTTGCCCAGACCGGTGGTTTAATCCTTCAGTCGCAGTCGGGACTAAATAAGATTGAAAAATCGAGAAGCATGCCGCCCGCCAAGCATGTGCACCTCATGCGATTATTCTGCTTCCAGGGTTTTCGCCGGTAAAAAGAGTTCCCCATACTGCGTTTCCGCCAACCGGGTATTGGATTATTTCTATTAAAAATGTTTATAAAATGACCCAGAAAGCAAACACCGTCGGTTATGCGTCTTTCATGCAACCACATTAAGTCTCTATACAGGCCCTTTTATTTTGCCCGACCTTTTACCTGTCTTTTAAGTATTTCAGTGTTTATACTTTTTTTCACGGTCATTCGACCTGCTCCGGCCGAAGAGCAACCGGTAACCCTGGAACAGACCTACGGACAAATCTCGGATAAACTGGCAAGCGTTGCATTAAGGGATTGCCTCGATGGCGGATTTATTTTGTCAGGAGGTTATTCCAACAAAAGAGTCCCCATACTGGTCAGGGAATACGGGCCTATGAAAAATCGCAAACCCCGGGCAAAGGTACTTTTGGTGGGAGGGACCCATGGCGATGAGTATGCCTCGGTGAGCGTTGTTTTCAAGTGGATGCAGATACTTAATATTCACCACTCGGGACTCTTTCACTGGATTTTCATTCCCCTTTTGAACCCTGACGGCCTGCTGCAGTCAAAGTCTACTCGGACCAACGCCAGAGGGGTCGATCTTAACCGGAACCTGCCGGGGCCAACCTGGCTTGAGGCCGGCTACGGACGCTGGCAGGGAAAGGCAGGGAGAAATCCACGCTATTATCCAGGACCGTGCCCCATGAGCGAGCCTGAGACCCGCTTTCTGGTTAACATCATTAATGATTTCAGGCCTGACGTTATTGTTTCCCTTCATTCACCGCTGAACCTGGTGGACTATGACGGGCCGGGCAAGCCTCCCTCCAGTCTGGGCAGCCTGAAGCTCCGGAGACTGGGAAACTTTCCCGGAACCCTTGGTAATTACGGAGGTGTTCAGAACAAGACCCCCGTGATCACGATTGAACTGGCCTCTTCTTCAAGGATGCCCTCCGGCGAAGAGATTTCATCCATGTGGCGGGATCTGGTGAAATGGCTAACCAACAACGCTCCGGTTGAGCCTCTGGATGGCCGGATATACACTGCTCAGGAAGATGTTCTGATTGATGAATTAGAAGGGGAATGAGGTCTTTAAATCTCTCGTCTTCGCCGCAGGCAAAATAAGCGTTCTTTAAAAAATGCCCGGTAAAACAGGCCTAATGCATGGCCGTATCTATCATGGTGATTATCTGTGATGCGTCAAATCCATGCATCCTGATCGCCCCTGAACGGCATGACGCGACGCATAGACCGCAACCTTTGCACAAGGTGGACTCGACAAATGCCCTGCCGGTCTTTTCATCAAAACGAGGTGCTGAGTAGGGGCATATTTCGACACACACACCGCAGCTGCTGCAAAAGGCCGGATCCACATATGCCACATTTCCGCTTACATGCACCGTTTTCGCGGAGAGGAGAGTCACGGCTCTGGCGGAAGCAGCCAGGGCCTGCGTTATGGTCTCATCTATTGGTTTGGGTGAATGAGCCAGCCCGCACACAAAAATGCCGTCGGTGGCACAATCAACGGGTCGCAGTTTCACATGGGCCTCCACAAAAAAACCATCCTCATTCTGCGGCACTTTAAAAAATCCCGAGATCGGGTTTTTCTTCTCGGTAACAATAGCTGAAGCCAGTACCAACAGGTTGGTGCCGATCCTCATCCTTCGTCTCAAGACAAAATCGGTAAATGATACACTGAGGTCGCCGCGATTTCGGTCAACAGACAGTCCTTTCTCAAAATCATAGCGCACGAAGGCTATACCCTTTGACCTTGCCTCCCGGTACAGATCTTCCCGCAGTCCATAAGGCCTCATGTCCCTATAGACGATATATATTTTCACATCAGGGTTGATTTTCTTTAATTGAAGAGCGCTCTTGATGGATTCAGTGCAGCAGACCTTGGAGCAGTAAGGCCTCTCCGGTATTCGTGAGCCGACGCACTGTAAAAACAGTGCGGTGCTTATCTCTTTAAGATTTTGATTATTATCTATAAAGCTTTTCTGCAGTTCCAGGCCGGTCACCACGCGTTCATCTTCCCCGTATAGAAACTCCTCCGGCTTTAACTCCATTGCCCCTGATGCAATCAGGGTGACGCCGTGTTCCAGGGCAACCCTCTTCCCTTCTTTTTCAATCATGGTGGTAAAAGCTCCGACAAACCCGTCAACTTTGGTTATCGTAGCATTAAGATACAGGTCGATATTAGGGTTTTCCTCTATATCTCTAATAAGGCCGGCCAGGTATTCCTGTACAGGCTCTCCTTTCCAGGTCTCATGAATAAACCTCGCCTGCCCTCCAAGCGAGTCGCTTTTCTCTATGAGATGAGTCTTATATCCCTGGTTTCCCAGGTTCCTGGCTGCCACCATCCCCGCTATGCCGCCTCCGATAACAAGAGCGCTCTGCTGTATGTCCAGCACCGGCTCATGCAGCGGCTCATGCAGGGTCGCTTTGGCTACGGCCATCCTGACAAGATCCTTTGCCTTATCCGTGGCAAGCTTCGGATCATCCCTGTGTACCCAGGAGCATTGGTTTCTTATATTCGCCATCTCCAGCATGTATTTGTTCAGGCCCGCGTTTGCAAGCGTCTCTTCAAAGAGGGCTCCATGGGTCTTGGGAGTGCAGGCGGAGATAACGACTCTGTTGAGATTCTTTTCCTTTATCGTGCCAGCTATCTTGTCAAGGGAATCCTGGGCGCAACTGAAAAGATTCTTTTCCGCATACACAACCCCAGGAAGGGTTTCCGCGTATTCAACAACCGCGGGCACATCAACAATACCTGCAATATTTGTCCCGCAGCAGCATATAAATACCCCAATGCGCAAAGGCTCCCCCCTCATATCCCTAATCTGAGGGGCAGTCTTAACCCTTGTAAGGGTCCATTTTGACTGAGAAAGGCTTTCTCCGACGGCGCCAGCTGCCGCGCTGGAATCGATTACGGATGAGGGAATATCCTTTGGAGAATGGAATGAACCACAGACATAGATACCTGGCCTGTTGCTATTTACAGGAGCAAAGCTGCTTGTATTCGGATAATTATAATGGTTCAGGGCAAGACCCATCCTTTTCGCAAGATCCGCACCGCTTTCCGTAACAGACAGACCAACGGAAAGAACAACAATATCAAAATCTTCTTCCCGCCTCTTCCCGGTTTCATCAATGTAACTGATGAGGTGTCTTCCTGTCCCGTCCACTGGCAAAAGTCCTGTCACCTTGCTCTTGATAAAACGAACTCCGATTTCTCGCGCGCGGTTATAGTATTTCTCAAAATCCTTTCCGGATGTTCGAATATCAATATAAAAAATTGCGGCATCAAGGCCTTTCAGATGTTCTTTAGCGATCATTGCCTCTTTTACGGCATAGGTGCAGCAGACACCTGAGCAGTATCCTCTCGCACCCAGGTGTTCATCCCGTGATCCTATGCATTGAAGCCACGCAATCTTCCGGGGCTCTTTTTTATCCGAGGGACGAACAAGATGTCCCCTGTAAGGACCTGCCGCGGAAAGCATCCTTTCAAATTCAAGGCTGGTGACTATGTTGGGATTTTCCTTATAGCCGAAGGTATCGTGAGATAAGGGATCAAAGACCTCGCCTCCATGGGCCAGGATGATTGATCCCACATCCAATGTGATATCTTTCTTTTTGTCATCAAAGTTTATTGCCCCGGCGGGGCAATATTTCTCACACGCGCGGCATTTTCCCTTGAGAAAATAGATACAGTTTTCCTCATCAATGCAATATTTCAGAGGGACAGCCTGTTCATATTTGACGTAGATAGCCTTTCTCTGGGCAAGTCCTTCATCATGCTCACTCGGAACTTTTTTCGGACACTTCTCAGCGCAAAGCCCGCACGCAATACATTTTTCGACATCCACATACCTGGGATTCTGTGTTATGCCAACCCTGAATTTACCCTCTTCCCCGGAGACTTCCCTTAGTTCTGAAAGGGTAAGGAGTTCTATGTTGGTATGCCGGCCGACCTCGACCAGTTTCGGGGAGATAATTCACATGGCGCAGTCGTTTGTAGGAAATGTCTTGTCAAGCTGGGACATCATCCCGCCGATGGAGCCGAAACGCTCAACCAGATAGACATAATAACCGGAATCAGCCAGATCAAGGGCGGCCTGCATGCCTGTGATACCGCCGCCGACAACCAATACTGATCCGATTTTTTCCTTATTCATCTTCTATCCCTCGCTTACATAGGAACTGATATCGCTGATCGCGATTCTATTCATATCAATCCCCAATTTCTTATAATCAAGTCCCATGCTTAATCCCAGAAGTTGAGGATAAAGAATGGACCCTATTGTTTCTTTATCTTCTTTATCCAAAATGATCATCTTCTGCACCGTATCAAACTGGATATGGCAGTATGGACATGCGACCGTAATAAAATTAGCGCCCGACCTCCTTGCATCATCCAGTTTTTTCCCGGCCAGTATCATGGATAAACCATCATTCACGCCCGTTGCGTGTGAACCGCAGCATTCAAGTTTCAGAGGCCAACTGATACTCTTAGCGCCCGTTATCTCCACAAGCTCATCAAAGATGACAGGCTTAACAGGATCATCAAATTGTGTGACCTTGCTTGGTCTTAATATATGACATCCATAATGTGTAGCAATATTAAGATTTTTGAAAGGTTTTTTGATGCTTTCCTTTATTTTATTTACGCCTACCTTTTTGTGTAAAACAGATAGGAAATGGTTTATCTCTGCTCCGTTTCCATATTCAATACCTTGCCGTGAAAGCAGGCCGAGGATCTTCTCCCGAAGATCCCCATCCTCCTTCATCATATATTCGGCCCTTTTCAGGCTCCCGTAGCAGCATTTGCACAAGACCAGCATGGGATGGCCTGATTGGCCGGCAAGCGCAATGTTCCTGGCCGAAGACAGCATAAAAGACTCAGGATCGCTGTCCCGCATGGGATATCCGCAGCAATTAAACTGTTTTATATCAACAACTTCTATGCCCAGATTCTTTAAGACCTCCCTTGCGGCTGATTCATACTGCCTGACGCGGGCAGGTATCTGGCACCCTATAAATAACGCGTATTTCATCCGTATAATCCTTTACCTGTTACTCCGAACAGCAAATCCTTTAACTGCATCATTTTTCAGATCATAAAGAATATCCGTCACCTTGACTCCCTGAGGGCAATGCTCCTGGCACTGATAACAGGTGACGCAGTCCCATAACATATCCGGCCCCATGGCCAGTTCCGTAAGGCCCAGTCCAAGGCAGCACATTATCTGATGAGGCAGCAGTCCAAGCCTTTTTTGGGGATCATCAAATGCATTTACCACAGGACAAACAGTCGTACAGTTCTGGCAGCCGAAGCAGAAGGCGAAGGTATCATCTTTTTTTATTGCGGAGACATTCATCCGGTTATTCCCTGCGGGAAATTCAATTGAAATACCCGGATCGGATAATTCGTCAAATCGACCGGCCAGGGCTTTACGCGCCGTATCAAGCGGTTTCGAATATTCATTTTCGTTTATCTCATCACGGTTCAATCCACGTACAAGCGATAAAGGCGAAAGGACCAGCGGCTCAGGGACGCCCTTTAGAGCTATCCTTTCCCTCGCTGCTTCCCAGAGATCCTTAAGGTTGATTCCCGACGGACATACAACAGTGCACCTGTCGCAGTTTGTGCACAGATATACACCTTCCTGAAGTGCGCTGAAAGCCTTCTCGTCTATTTGACGACCGGCAATAAATCGCCGTAAAAAAACCATTTTCTCCGATGGAAGGATATAGTCATTTCCTTTTGCCGTATGGGCCATCATTGCAGAGCAGTACAGGCTGCATGTGCCGCAATGGGTGCATGCGTCAAGCTCCATAACCTGTCGGGTCGCTATGTTCATTTTGTCCGATACCCCTTTTTCCATCACGCTGTTTGCTAAGAGGCACAGGGGAGTGACAATGATGTGCAACATTTTGCTAAAAGGGAGATACGCTAGACCGAAAAAGCAGGCTATTATATGAAAATAATACAGGAAAACGTCCAGGCCTTCCTCATCTATCGTCTTCGATACAGGCCGTATCAGCGAAGCAACAGTGTATCCGACAAATGCGTATTTTGCCGGCGAATGGCACCCGGCGCAGTTCATCTCATGCACCTCCTCGCCCTTTTCGAGAGTTACCCTGTCAAAAGGGCCTTGGAGTCTTAAAGGAGCCAAGCCGAATTCTTCTACCCACAAGCTCTCAAGCGCGGTCAAATCCAAATCTTCTTGTGTGTCAGAGTAATCTTCCACCATTCTGACAAAGGCCTTTCGCGATGTTATCTTTGCCCCTTCGAGCAATATCCCGGAAAACAGAATCACGACAATAAGGATGATGGCGTAGAGATCCATCGCACTTGTCTTCAATCGCGGGATTTTCAGTATTATTCTTCGGAAAAAAGCGATTACTATCCCGATAATCACCAGAAGGCCGAAAAGATCTCTCAGTAAAAAATACGGATTCACGGTGGAATAATAGTCGCTGAAAATGGATGCAGTGATTACGCTGCCAAGGGCATGCATCAGGAGAAGCATTATAAATCCCGTGTAAATGCATATATGCATTATCCACCTGAGAAAGTCTTGACGCAGGATCCTCACCTGGAGGATCACATCCAGGACAAAGGAAGCCGTCAGTCTGAGAAACCTTTTGCTGAAAAAGACATTAACGGAGGATTGGACAAAAGAGAAAAACCTCTTGGAGGCTGTTGCCTCGTCTGGTAGAATGGAGACCGTTCGAGTGAACCAGGTTGATATCTTGTAGATAAGCCCCAGGACAAAAAAAGTCATGGAAATAAAGAGGAGAAGATTAAGAAACATGTGGCTCTCTTGTTTTTGGAGTAAAAAGATTATTTAAGGCCTCAAGAGATATAACA
Source organism: Deltaproteobacteria bacterium (assembly GCA_016932235.1). The sequence continues at coordinate 46,362 of JAFGDF010000242.1, forward strand.
ATCATGGATGTTTGTCAAAAATAAAACAGTTTTTTCTTGAAATGAATGTCAATTATCTATTAATATCCTTCTTAAAAAAAGTTTTAGACCCTCCTTTACTTATACAAATGTCTAATGATTATAACGACCAAAAACGGGGGAAAGTACGATACCGAGACTGACCTGACCGCGTCAGAACGTCATCTCCTTCAGAAATTATTTCTCTGGGAATCCATGGCTTCAAGTGTGGAGGAATTTAACCGAAAAAAAGAAGCTGCACTCCTTAAAGGATGGAACAATACCGGCCCTGTAAGAGAAAGCAATGCGTTAAGGGATATTGTCCGCGACCTGGCAAGAAAAGTCGCAGACAGAACAGGCCCCTATCAAAAACAAGAGATGGATCATGAAGAAAAACCGTAAAAAACGGGGATCAAATGATGTTTTACAAGAAAGCGCCGGAAGGGCGCTTGAAGATACCCAGGTCATTCTTGATTCTCTCCCGTATCGGATCATGGTTATAAATATGCACATGTTGATTGAGACCGTTAATCAAACCTTTCTGAAGGAATATGGATTCAATGCCGAAGAAGTCATAGGGAGAAAATGTTATGAAGTTATGAAGTATTTGAACAGACCATGCTTTGAGCTGGGAGCCGGATGTTATATCGAGGAACGTTTTGAAGAGATTAAGGAAAAGGGACTTTTCAGCACTATTAAGGAATACAAAGATAAAAACGGTAATACCCGCTTTGATACAATAGCATTATCTCCCATACTGGATGAGGAGGGAAATATAATTCAGATTCTTGAGGCATCACGAGACGTGACCGAGAGAATAACCCTTTCAAAGGATGCGGAGAAATCAAGGACATTTTTCGAGAATGTCATCCGGAGCACGGTTGACGGCATAGTGGTGGTGGACACAAAAGGTAATGTCCTAATATTTAATGAAGGAATGGAGAGGCTCACAGGATATTCATCAGATGATATCGTTTCCAGCGGACACTTGAGCAGTTTTTATGACATGGACACCGCGAAGGAAAACATGAAAAAGATGAGAAGCAGTCATCATGGGCCGGAAGGGATGCTGAATCCCACAAGTATGACAATTACTACAAAAACAGGTGATGAGATACCCGTAACCTTATCCGCATCCATTATCAAGGTCGATGGCAGGGAAATAGGAAGCGTGGGCGTTTTTACCGATATGAGAGAGGTACTCCAGATGCGCAAGGACCTTGAAGAAGCTCACCTTCAGTTGGTGCAATCGGAAAAAATTGCCTCAGTAGGCAGGATGGCGGCCGGTGTGGCTCATGAGATAAACAATCCTCTTTCCGGCATATTGATCTACGCTGAATTACTAAAGAACAGCCTAAAAGATAACCCGCAAAATGCCAGTGATGCCCAGGAAATAATTGATCAGACAATGCGATGCAAAAAAATTGTATCAGATTTACTTGAATTCAGCAGACAATCCATAGGTAAGGTTTCTCATTTTAAGTTAAATGACATAATTAACAAGGCCCTGAATATACTCGTCAATCAGGCCATCTTTCAGGATATCGAGATTGTTAAAGACTTTGAAGAAGATATGCCCGACATGGCCGGAGACATAGGTCAGTTCCAGCAGGTCTTCATAAACCTTTTCATCAATGCCGCCGACGCGATGGAAGGGAGAGGTAAATTAAAGATCAAAACCCGTTTTGATTCGAAGAACAGCCAGTTTATCATCTCTGTCTCCGATACAGGCCCGGGAATTTCCGAAGACCTGAGAGAGAAAATATTCGACATCTTTTTCTCCACAAAACCGGTAGGCAAAGGCACAGGTCTTGGCCTGAGCATCTCGCTGAACATTATTAAGCTACATGGAGGATCTATCTCCGTCATATGTCCACCGGAAGGAGGAACAAGCTTTATCATACAGGTCCCACTCGGGTACATGGGGCAACCTGTCGAAGAACCCGTATTTATCGGATCGGATGAATATTGATGAATGAAGACATGAAAATACTTCTCGCGGATGATGAAAAAGTAGTTAGAGACGGTTGCTGCCGCGTTCTTGAAGGAAAAGGTTACCATGTATGGACCGCAGAAAACGGACAGTTTGCAATCGATATTCTTAAAAAAGAAGAAATTGATATTATTCTGCTTGACCTTAAAATGCCTGTTATAGGCGGGGAGGAAGTGCTCGAATGGTCTAGCGTTAATTTACCGGATATTCCCGTGATTATCATTACGGGACATGGAACAATTGACCAAGCGGTGGAATGTATGAAAAAGGGCGCCTATGATTTTGTCACAAAGCCCTTCCGGACTGATGAATTTCTGATAACCGTCGCCAGGGCAAGGGATAAGAGACTGATTGAGCAAAGAGCAAGATTATTTGAAAAAGAGCACTCAAAGAATCTCTATGATCTGAACCTCGAGAAGAGCAGGCTGAAAACAATTATCAACTGCATGGCAAACGGCGTCATGGTCGCAAACCTGAATATGGAATTAGTGCTGCATAACCCTGCCCTGATGAGGCTTTTGGAAATAAAGGGCGACATTGACGACCATGTTGCTCTTTCAAAAGTCATCAATCATGAAGCGCTGCTGGAAACACTCAGGCTGCTTCAATCAAAGGGATCTTCGATGGGTGAATGCATATCCCAGGAATTAAGGATTGCGGGCAAATGCCTACGAGCAATATCCGCTCCCGCCGTCGTCCCCGCTGAAGGTTCCGTGGGAACGGTTACGGTCCTTGAAGACATCACGGCCTTCAAGAAACTTGATGAAATGAAATCAGACTTCGTCGATATGGTGGCGCATGAGCTTCGAAGCCCGCTGGTCTCCATAAGGCAACAGAACAGTATCCTTCTGGAGGGGCTGGCCGGTCCATTGGGAAAAAAGCAGGAGGAACTCATTGGCAGGGGTATGAAGAAAATCGATCAGCTCCTCTCTCTTATCTCCGAACTCCTTGATATCTCAAGGATGGAGGCGGGGCAACACATTCAGCGCCGTGTTCCCACTGACGTTGAACAGGTGATAAATGATATAATAGCCCTCATCGGGCCAAGGGCCATGGAAAAAGGTATTAAACTTTCTTTCATATGCGAGAACCTGAAGCCAATATATGCCGATCCGAAAGGCATAGAGGAAATATTTAATAACCTTATTACAAATGCCATAAATTATTCGCCTGACAGCGGCAGTGTCAGAGTTAGTGCGATCGGACAGGGAGAATATATCGAAATAAAGGTAAGTGATACCGGGGTCGGGATTGAACCTGAAGAACTGCCAAAGATATTTGATAAATTTTACAGGATAAAACATCCAAAAACCCGTCAGGTGATGGGAAGCGGCCTTGGTCTTTCAATCGTAAAAGCTATTGTCGATTTCCATCACGGAACGATCGACGTCAAGAGCGAACCTGATAAAGGCACAATCTTCCGAATACTCCTTCCGGCGATAAAACCCGATGAATGATTTTAGAAAAATAATGCATGCACCGGTTATAGATGATGAGGCTGTCGTCAGAAACATGGTGAGCCTGAAAGCATTCAGGGTCGTCATTATATGAAGATCAGGAGATGCCAACTTTATTAGCAGTCTGCCGGAAAAGGTTTACGAGACTGCGGGGAGGAATTTTATATGGTACTAACGACATTGAATGCAGTATCACCTATAGACGGCCGTTATAGGGGGATTATCTCCGAACTCTCCGGCTTCTTTTCCGAAGGGGCTCTTATCAGATACAGGATCAGAATTGAAATAGAATATTTTATCGCCCTTTGTGAACTTCCCCTTAAACATCTCATGGGCCTGGATAAAAACATATTCGGGCAGTTGAGAGATATCTATATCAATTTCTCCGAACAGGACGCGGTGAGAGTGAAAGATATAGAAAAAATCACCAACCACGATGTAAAGGCCGTTGAGTATTTCTTAAAGGAACGTATGGAAAGACTCAACCTCAGGGATTATAAGGAATTTATTCACCTGGGTTTGACTTCCCAGGATATTAACAACACCGCGTTGCCTCTCGCTTTAAAGGAAGCGTGGAATGTGGTCCTGCTTCCCCTCCTGGACCGTGTAACCATGGCGCTTAAGAACAGGGCCATGGAATGGAAAGAGGTTCCCATGCTTGCCAGGACTCACGGGCAACCTGCTTCTCCAACAAGCCTTGGAAAAGAGATATATGTTTTTCGCGATCGTTTGGACAAACAGATGGGACTTATCAGGGGTATCCCTTTCTCGGCGAAATTCGGCGGCGCGACCGGTAATTTTAATGCCCACCATATAGCATACCCTGATATAGACTGGATAGGTTTTGGAAACAACTTTGTAAATAATATTCTTGGCCTTGAACGCTCGAGAGTGACAACACAGATTGAGCATTATGATAACCTGGCCGCCTTCTGCGACGGTATGAAAAGGATCAACAACATCCTTATTGATCTTTGCAGGGATGCATGGACATATATTTCCATGGATTATTTTAAGCAGAAAATTACTGAAGGGGAAGTTGGTTCGTCCGCGATGCCGCATAAGGTCAATCCGATTGATTTCGAGAACGCTGAAGGAAACCTGGGCGTTGCGAATGCAATTTTCGAGCACCTGGCGGCAAAACTGCCTGTTTCAAGGCTTCAAAGAGACCTTACCGATTCAACCGTCACAAGAAACCTGGGAGTTCCGTTAGGTCACACCATGATATCCCTTAAGTCGATACTGAAAGGCCTGGATAAGCTGATCCTTAACCGCGAAGCCGTCAGTAACGATCTTCTCAATAACTGGTCGGTGATATCCGAAGCCATTCAGACCATTCTGCGCCGTGAGGGATACCCGGAACCCTATGAATCCTTAAAAAAATTGACCCGCACGCATTCCACAATAGATCGGAAAACCATATCAGACTTTCTTGAAAAGCTCGATATAAGTGAAGATGTCAAGGCGGAAATAAGAAGGATCACGCCTGAAAATTATACCGGGATATACGATTTTTAGCCTGGTATTTGCAACACAGGTGAACTGAAAAACATGCCCGCAATCTCTTTTGATTCCGATTTCAAAACAATGGGGCTTACCACTATTTCCTGATCATCCGCAGGGATGTGGATTTACTTTTCACAGAAAATCACAACCATCTTTTTTGCCTGAGAATCCCGTTAGATTCTCCATATTTGGTACCCCAAAACCTGCGCCTATCAAAGTCATCAAAATTCATTCAAAGGTCTGCGGCTCACCTTACCTCAACCCTGAACTGCACGTAGTGATATCCGCTGATCGTGGTATGTTCGATATGTGTGCCGACTTTCGCCAGCAGGGATAGCCCCAGTCTCTGTAAGTCTTGTTCGGACAATTTTTCCAGTTGTGCCGGTGCAGGGGTTATATCCACATCACTGAGGACGCCACAGGCGGATATTTCGGTGATGATATAATCGGGGTGGTATTTCCAGCAAAAAACCAGATTTGCAGTGTCTGGATTCTGCTGGCAAAAAAAGGAAAAGACCTCCTCGCAGGCGAGCTGGAGCGCATACTTCTGTTTTTCGGTCATGCGGAACCGATCCTGAAAGGTGTCGATTTTATGGTTCAGATCGGCCAAACGCTGGATATGGGCTGAAATGGACAGGGTTTCGGTTTTACGGATTTTGTAGATAAAAAAGATATTGAGAATCAAGGCTGAGAGCCCACCTAGGGTGAGGATGTCCGAAGCCATAAACCGGAATTGATCTGGAAATAGTTCGGGGAAAAATTTACCGATGCATGCCAGCAGTCCCATGGTCAGGCCGGTTCCTATGACGATTCCATTTTCGGTGTTCACCTCTGCTGAGGCTGCAACCTTGAACCCCTCTCCAAACAGGATAACCATGAATCCGATGGACATTCCTCCCATCACTGGGGCCGGGATGCTCAAGAAGAAATAGGCGATTTTGGGCAGGAAGGCTATCAGCAGCATCATCAGAGCGGCATAGTAACCGACTACCCGTGCGGAGACACGGGTAAGCTGGATAACAGGCATCACAGTGCTATAGGTCGTGTTGGCGGTAACCCCTGAAAGACCTCCGAGCATGCTTCCCACCGCGTCAACATACATCCCTCCCTGAATTCGGTCATACTTGATTTTATTGAATTTTCCCTCAGAAACAGACTGCAGGGCGACGGTATCTCCAAAGGTCTCGATGGTACTTGTGATGGTGGCCATCAGGAATGATATAAACAGGGGAATGTGCCGCCAGGACAGGTGAAGATCTAGTCCTGGCCAGCCTGATCCTGGCAATGCGACAACCGGATATTCACTGATTTGTGAAAAATCAGCGATTCCAAAGCTAAACGCGGTAAACACGCCCAGCAGGACCCCGATAATCGGGCTCCACAGTCTGACCAATGCCCTGTCGCTGATACAGGAACCTAGGATGACCAGCATGGGTAACAGGCCGCTCAGAAAATAGGCCGGTGAGTTGTATAGGGGGTCATCCGGCTCACCAGACCACATGCCGATGGTCAGGGGAATAATGAGCATTGCCACCAGCATGATGACTGTTCCGCCCAGGGCTGGCGTGAAAATCTTACGCACAAACCGGATGAGATAAGAGATCATGACTTCCAGCGGCGCTGAAAGCAGGGTCATGATCCCGAGAAGCGGCAAACCGCCCATATTCACCGCGTAGATACTGCAGGCGATGAATGCGCCGCTGGGTCCCAATATCATGAGGTAACCGGAGCCGATTTTCCCGACCTGGAAGACCTGGATAAACGTACTAATGGCGCTGACAAGAAGGGTGGCGAAGATAAAATACTCGGTTTGAGCCAAGTCCAATCCGCAGGCCCTGCTGATGATGATCGGCGTCAGCATCATGCTTCCGATGTTTAAAAGGGTATACTGAAAGGCCAAAGAAACCGAGGTTAAGAAGGGAGGTTTATCATCGACGCCATAAAGTAAGGTGCTGTTTTTCCCCATATCATCCGATCTACTATCTATAATGCCAAAATTCCACGGTGACCACATTAAGAGTTGCAGCAGAATAAGGAACGCTTATTGTATGAAAATATTATTTTGGTTTTGATAAGTACTTGCTTTTTGCTAAATGAAATGTAGGGAATAACGCACTGTATGTCAAACAAAATCTAGATCTCTATCATCATACCGTCCCTGGCGACACTGACCCGGACGGTGCCCCCTTCGTGAAGCAGCGAGGCCAGTTTCTCAGAATCCTCGGAAAGTTTATCAAGGGCATCATCCCTTGCAACGGGATCCTGGTGGAAGAGACACAGATGTCTGACCCCAGCTTTTTGTGCCAGTTCGGTCCCTATCACGTTATTGGAATGCCCCCAGTCTTCCTTGACGGTCCAGGAATCAGCCAGTGTGTACTGGGCATCGAATATAAGCAAGTTTGCCGCTCTGAAGAATGCCACAAAGGGCTCCAGATCCTCCTGGCATTCATCTTTGTGCTCCGAATCGGTGGAGTAGACGACGGCCTTTCCCCCTCTTTCAATGCGATATCCGAAAGATATGCCCGGATGTTTCTGCTCCTTTGGGAGGATTCTGAAACCGGCAATATCATGCCAGCACCCTGGTGACAGGATTTTAAATTCAATATCGGCTGCAAGGTCTTTGAGATCCACAGGGAACATGGGGATGCTCTGCTGGATGGAAAAGGCCTTCCTGACTTCGGGATGGCAGCTATAAATGGTGATTTTATTGCCCTCCAGGTACGCGGGAACAAAAAAAGGGAACCCCTGGATATGGTCCCAGTGGATATGTGAAAGGACAATGTGAAAGTTGCGCGGAGATGAAAATCCATAAGTTTTAATGAAGTTATTCCCGAAGTCCCGAAGCCCTGAACCGGCGTCAAACAGGACCGCATCGCCATCATCCCGTATTTCAACACAGGGCGTGTTGGTCCCGTAAGATCCACGGACCCAGAAGGGAAGTTTCTCATCCATAAACGCGTCAAGGTCGCTATCAGGACCAAGCCTTTCTTGAACGGCGATAACGAGGGCTGCCTTGACCTTCTTTCGAATATCCGCAGTGGCGAGGGAGGCGGGCAAGCCGCCTCTCGTCCCCCAGAATTGTACTTCCATGTGAATTCTCCCATGTATCCTGTCTTTTGATAAGGGACTTGCTACATTTTGGCGTTATTTCCGAAATAGCTCAAAACCATCATAGTAATATCATCTGTCTGGGGAAGGTCCTGAGAGAATGCGCTTACGTTATCGATAATATTACTCACTATTTCGGGTAGTGTACATTTCCTCAAACATCTCAGATCCTTTTCCAGCCGTCCTTCCGAGTATAATTCATCAAGCTTGTCAGCGGCCTCGGTCACACCGTCCGTGTACAGAAAAATTTTGTCGCCGGCATTCAATTTAATCCTGTTTGATTTATATACAAAGTCTCCTACAATACCCAGCGCCATTCCATTTGTGGTGGGCAATGTCTCAATCCCTCCATCCGTTTTGATAAGATAGGGAGGATTATGGCCCCCGTTGCAGTATTCCAGCTCACCGGTCTTCAAATCAAGTATCCCCAGGAATAACGTCACAAACATCAAAGAAGGATTATCTATTGAGAGGTCCTCGTTTACGCCTTTCAGTATTCTTTCTGCCGAGAGACCCTGGGTTCCTTTGTTCTTTATCAGTGTTTTGGTTATGGCCATGAATATTGCCGCGGGGACACCCTTGCCGGACACGTCGCCCACGGTGAAGCAGAGCCGATCTTCATCCATCAGAAAGAAATCGTAAAGGTCCCCGCCTACTTCCTTTGCAGGTAACAGGGTAGCGTATATATCGAATTCAGTCCTGCCTGGAAACGGGGGGAATTTTTTTGGAAGAATGCCCATCTGTATCTTGTGGGCAACCTTGAGATCGCTTTCTATCCTTTCTCTTTCAGCGGTAGCCTCTGTCAGCTCGACAATATACTTTTTAAGTGATGTCTTCATATATTCAAAGGACTCAGCGAGTTTTCCGACCTCGTCCCTTGAATTTATACGGGGAATCTCAATATCAAAATCCCCCGTGGCGATTTCCTCTAGCGCCCCGGAAAGCGCCCTTAACGGCCTGGTGATGGATCTGGCGATCCATATGGTAACGATCAGGATTATAAGAAATCCCAAGAAGCTTATATAGAGCACGGTATGGCTGAGGCGTGAAATGTCGGCCATCAGTTCATCCTGAGGAAAAAGTACGCCAAGAGACCATCCGTTGGATGACAGCGGAGTGTACACCATCCAGCATTCCTTATTCGTCATTATGCTTGTAAAAGGGGTAAATCCCGTGTTTCCCCTTATCATTTTCCTGCCAAGTTCCCGTATACTCTCATTCCCCATTGCCTCCGCCACACTGAAGATAGTCTCATTCATGACAAGGGCTGAATCAGGATGAGTCACAAAAGTCCCGTTTCCGGAGAGTAAAAAACCATAACCGGTCTGACCGATTTTGATTGAAGAGATTATTTCCTGGAGCCACGAGAGAGAAATGTCTGCTGTAACCACTCCCATAAATACCCTTTTACCGTTGACAGCCTTGTAAAAGGGCATGGAATAGGTAACCATAATGATATTACCGGCACCCTTATCAAAATAAGGCTCTGTCCAGGCCGGCCTGTTCAATTCCTTGGGTATCTGGTACCAGTCATGGTAGATATAGTCGTATGAAATGGATGTGGTAACAATATCATCTTTACTTCTGTAGACATACGGGGCAAAGCGTGGGGTGTTTACGTTGCAGGCGTATGGCTCAAAGGCGATGGTCGTGCCGTAGATCTCAGGATTATTTTTCACCACCGATCGAAGAAGGTCAATCAATTCCGCTCCTTCCGGGTGCACATCCTCATAAAAATAGGCCAGGTTCCGCGGCACTTTTTCTACGGCCATGAGAACCGTATCAATTCTGTTGACGGTTGACTGGGCAAGGTTTCTGGCATTTTTTTCCACATTTTCAGAAATAATCCTGCGTGAAAAAAAATAATTATAGGTGAAAACAACAGAAAAAATAATCGTAATACTTATGAGTATGAGAAGAACTAGTTTTAAGGCTATTCCTCTATTTTTCATAGGTTTCACCGTACTCTCTGTAAAAGTCGGATAGGTCCGGAATTTTTCGCGACGAGCATGAGCGCGGATTTACGCATTGTCTGGGCGATGTTCAAAACAGGAATAAAGATCGCCTGGCTCATCGGCAACCGCCTGAACGGCTGTAAACATGGCTGTAAGTAAAAATATCAGGGCCGAGCTTACAGGTGCCATGCTATGACTGCCGCCTGAGAATCATGGTCAAAATGTTCTGATTATCCTTTCGTTCATATTTAATCTCATCCATCAATTTTTTAATGAAAAATATACCCAGGCCTCCTGCTTTACGTTCCGACACGCCCAATGAGATATCAGGATCCTCATGGGTAAAAATGTCAAAGGGTACGCCGCTGTCCGTAATCCTGATCATCAGATCATTCTTTCCGTCCATGATTAAAGAGATCTCAATCTTTCCATCGGGATCATCCGGGTAGGCGTAATTACAGATGTTCACGACAGCCTCTTCGAGACAGAGGGTGATCCGGTCCGTCTGGCCTTTTGAAAATCCATGTCCCTCCGCGAAGGCAGTTACAAATTCTATAAATCTGCCGAGGTTTTCAAGCCTTGCAGGCAAATTGATCCGATCCATGTAATTACCCGGCCCTGTCTCAGAGTATGGATAAATTAAACTTTTAAAAGAGCGGTTTCCACGGATTCATATATAGGCAGTATGGCGCTGAATCCGGAAATCTCGAATACCTCCCTGACCACATCTTTCAGGGACGTAAGGATGATATTACCGCCTTCTCCCTTTATCGTTTTTGAGGCTGAAAGCATGCTGCGAAGACCTGCGCTGCTTATGTAATCGAGACCGGATAAATCAATAATGATCAATTTTTCCTCCTTCCCTATTATCTCCCCGATCTCTTTGTCAAATTCAGTGGCGGTTATAGCGTCCATTCTTCCTCTGACCGTCATAATAACAACCTTTCCTTCTTTCCTGCTTGCTATCTCCATTTTTCCCCCCGTTTCTGTTTATATCTGTTTCAATTTATAATTGTCAGGCGACCTTCAACCATTGGCTTCACTTTGCCAGCTTTTTCAATGTATTCCCGCAGCGCATCGGCATCCACAAATCCGGTGTCGGTTTTAGGCAGGTCTTTCAGCATCGCATAGCCATCACCGCCTCCGCCCATAAAGTTATTCGTCACCACAGTATAGGTTTTTTCCAACTCAATAGGCGTATTACCCACCATCACATTTTCAGGAACTTTTTTGTTGTTGGTCCAGCTCAAACCTGAGACATGCAGGAATGCTCCCTGACCATCCTCAACCATTGCAGCATACGTAAGCAGTTTCATGATCTGAGCGCCCGTCATTTTTATAATCACAAGCGTATTACCGAACGATTGGACCGTCAAGAGATCACGATAGGTAATAGTGCCCGCCTCTATCGATGCACGGATACCGCCGCCATTTTGGAAGGCAATGTCAGCTCCGGTTTTCACGCGCATCGCGTCGGTTATCAGGTTCCCCATGTTCGTCTCCTGTGAACGCACCAGCTTTCTGTCACCATCAAGCCTTAGTAATGCTTCGCCAATCGGCCGCGAGAGGAGTTCATCGGACCGGGCCAGGTAAGGTGATAACAGCTCAACAATCTGAGGATCTTCGACATAGGCTGTGCCGACATACATGTAGTAGTTTTTATCATTGTAAGTGATCCGTTTCGTTCTGTTCACGGGCAGTAGGTTGTAGGTATGCTCAGTCACGGTATTTGCATCGCTGTCAACAGTCAAATCCAATCGGCCGACATATTTTCCGTATTCACCGGCCTGCACAATCAGGGTATTGCAAACAACTTCCGGTTGCTCCAGGGCGTCGTGTGTATGCCCGCCAACAATCACGTCTATGCCCTGAACGGCCCCGGCCAGCTCAACATCGCTCGTTGCATCAAAGCCTATATAACCATATCCGCCTTCTTTAAACCCGAGGTGGGTCAGGGCGATAACGATGTCAGCTTCTCCACGCAACTTTGGCACCAGTATTTTTGCCGTATCAATGGCATTTTTGAATTCCAGATCTTCCACATACTCCGGCGTGGCTATGATCGGAACTTCTTCGGTCGTCAGGCCGAAAATCGCTACTTTTAAGCCCTCAAACTGTTTGATGATATATGGTTCTACAAGGGGTTCCCCTGTGGCCTGATTTATAACATTTGCCGATAATAACGGAAATTCAGCCCATCCAATCTGTTTCAGCAGCACTTCTTTATAGAGTTTGTCAAATTCGTGATTCCCAAGCGCCATAGCATCATAGCCTATCATATTCATGGCCTTGAAATCAGGCTCGGCATCAAGCATATCCGATTCCGGAGTGCCCCGGTTTACATCCCCTGCTGAAAGCAGCAGTGTATGGCCGCCGGCTTCGGCAACTTCCGCCCTCACAATATTCACCAGTGTTGATTGGGCCGCCACTCCTCCCGTGTAATTGGAAGTCCTGAAATGTCCATGCTGATCGTTAGTGTGCAGGATGGTCAGCTTATAGGTTTTTGACAATGCCGCGGAGGAAAATACAAGCAGGGAAACAAGCACGAGGGTGATGATGAAGCGTAAAGGTTTCGAGATTTTCATGATCTACATCCTTATCTCAATCACGCATAAACCTGGATTCAGGGTATGCATCTTTTTAATGACAAGACTCTTTCCGCAGTATCCGGGGCATGAAAAAAACTTGATATCCTTTCCAGCAGAATCGAAGCGGCCACCATTGAAAGCACCTTCCGGTTTATCGGCACTGAAAAACAGACGATGGGCAGGACCCATTCGATCAAGGCAAAATAGTATGGAATCATGTCTGTATTCCCCTCTACACTGGCAAGGGCATAGCGTCTCATCTTCCGGCTTAATACAACGCATCGGTTTACCAATTCCGGTTTTTCCCCGCTGTAACTAATCTCGGGAGACTCGTTCAAAGAAATGGCATGGTAAAATTCAGTCAATAACTGGATGGATTCATGCAACTCCTTTTTTGTGTCAACCGGCATTGATTCAATCATGAAAATCGCCTCCAACCTGGCAAAATCGGACACGGCTGAACGGGGCATTGTTTCCGAAAAGTCGATCAGATATACATTCATGTTGTCATCGAGAAGTATGTTCCGCATGTTGAGGTCGCCATGACAGATCGATGTGTAATAATCAACGGTTGTTTCCCGCAATTCAGGGTAACGGTGTTTCAGATACCAATAGGGATTAAAGATTTTTACTCCGGTTTTCTGGAGCATGGCCTCGGGATCATCACATGAAACACCTGAAAAAGTTTCGGCTTTTTCGAAGATATGAGGGAAAAAGGTCAGGGAAGGATCATGTTCTCTGAATGGATGGATGGTCCCTTTTGCCGACTGGCCATACCAGGGTTTGAGAATTTGGAGAAATATCTTATCGAAAAGCGGTTCAAGCCGATCAACAGGCCATTCCTGAAATAGTTGGGTAAGCCACTTCAACCTTGTCTCCTCGCCGCTGATCCCGACAAAGTTGTAGCGCAGGGCCCCAATATCACCGCAAAGCTCCGTTCCAAGAACCATGGCGCTGTTATTCATGATGAATGGGAGCGCATACTTCCGACACCGTTCGGCTTCACGGGTGATCATCTCTCCGGGTCCAATTTTCAGGACGGTCGGTCGCAGCTTCCGGCCCTGTTGATCGAATGATTCAACCTGAAAGGTCTGCGCCGCGTAACCTCCGTGCAGGGCCTTCACAACCAGTCTCGATGAATCGGCATACAAACGTCTCGTCAGGAACGGCTTTTGGGGCGGATGTTCAAATCCCTCAGGAGAATCGATTCGAATACGCTGAATCGTGGCATCCTCGGTCTGGTTGGCCGTGAACAGCCAAGCCACCGGCAGGGTCACAGATATCAAATATCCTGTTGCCCTCGCCTCGATGATGTTTTCGAAAGTCATGGCCTCGTTTAACTGGTTAACAGGATCGTTTCCATCCATTGATCGATCAAGCCCGGCAAGCCTGTACTCAAAACAACCTGCCTGACGATCTGACGCTCTGAAAAAGGGATGGTTGATCAGTTCAAACGGATGATCAGTCAGTTCCCGGTCAAGTCCCCGGGTCAACAGCCCCGTGATGACAGACGGCTCATCCTGGTCGTAATTGAATAAGATGAATGAAGCCAGTTTGGATTCAGGAAAATAATGAGCAATAATTTTTTCGATATGACCTAACATCTGTTCAAATGGAATGGGATCAGCCCGTCGTGTAGTGATCTGACATGTCGGTGTATGTCCGAAAGACACTGCTTCAGCCACCATAATGCCTGTTTGAGATGGATGATGGGACAGCCGGAAATCACAGGTCAGATCCTTATCATCGGGTAAAAAGATGGCACTATTGAAGGTCGTTAAAAACATCCCCGTCAAGTCGGTATTTTCATCAATCCGGCCTATGCCAAATGCCAGACCAAGCTCGTTGTAGGCGGCCAGACCTTGCCGGTGCCATATTCTGGCTGTAATGCCTTCATTTTTTAACAGGGATATATCATAGGTTATTTCATCGAACTCCATACTGCTTGAGAATGAAGCAGATTGCCGGTGTTTCTCAATCCATGCTACGGCCTGTTCTTCCGTATCTACGATGTGAAAAATATTTTGAAGTCCCGCCACTTCTATTACCTGAACCATGCCGGCCGGCATTCCGAAAATGATCAGGGATCCCTTTCTCTGGGCCAGGATTTTCGCTGTTATGAGAAGTGAACGAATACCCGAACTGGACAGGTAGGGACATTTTGAAAAATCGGCTGCAATAAAATCCTTGTTGTCAATGATTGGTTGGATATCATGCTCGAATTGTGCACTTGTAACGGTGTCGAGTCGGCCATGAACCTGGATAATGGTCAGGTTGCCGTATTCTTTTATGCTGATTACCTTCATAGGTAGTATCCGCTACCGACAATCCATCCGAATGGTTCAAACAGGAGCACATAGGATCGCTTGGGTTGCTCTGTGGTTTGGCCCTTCTTCGGAAACCAATATTCGACATAACCGCCGCCGGCCTTACCTTTTGCCACGAATTCCTTTACGTAAAATGTGCCCTTTTGGTCCTTGTCTTCCAGCCGATTCCGTCCCTCCACATCTTTTCGACCGTAGAGAACCACGTTGACGCCTTCCATTGTATCGGCCCAGAAATACCCGTCGGTCCCATACCGAAGCTCCCGCAGGAGGTCGGCTCCAAGCTCCTTTGCCTTCTCAAGTGTCATTGCCCCCTGTTTATGCTTGGTAAAGACGGTTCGAAGCATACTGACCGCAGTTTCGACTTCACTCTTGACGAGCATGTCCTGAGCCGATAAATTTTCCTGTTTATGATATTGTGCTCCGGCAGATAGACCCAGAAACTCCACACTCAGAACGACTATACACAGCATCATCAATAGCCGTTTCATATATTCTCCTCCTTTATCGCTTTCAATACCCAATATGAAAATCAGCGCCTTTGCTGCCGCTCTTTGCTCGTCGGGGTAGCTGTTACATTTAGTTGTTATGAGTTTGGTTTATAGATCAATGTTGTTACGATACCGCAAACAATGAACTCTATTGTTCCATATATGAACCATTGCAACGCAAGGGTAAATGGAATAGGGTATGATGCATATTGATTAAACGCCCCAACAACATTCATCAGAAGGCCTATCAAAATACCATAGCGGATCCCTTCGCCAATCCCTTTTCCTTCATAATTTTTTGTAAAGATATACACAAATAAAACAGAAAATACTAACGCTGTGATATACATAATCCATGTTTTAGACATAAAGTCCGGACGCCATACACCCTTTAGATCCTTGTAGGTATTGAGTAAGATAAGGCTATGTATGACATAATCCAGAATCAGTATGGTAATGAATACACCGATGATTGCCACAACGAACCTTTTAACGTTCATAACGCCTCCTTTCTTTGAAAAGAACCCGCTTTTTGATGAATGGAGTATAGAGAATAACTCATTGTACGTCAAACAAAATTGGGAACCATCATACTGTGATAATTTGATTTTGGGTTTCTACATAAATCCGTTTCCCGCGATCAAGCATGCTGAAGGAACACACTTTGTCGTGTCAGGCTTTTCGGCCACGACGGAGCGTGGCCCTCCATGAGACTTTTAGAGGCGATACAGAAAATATTCACCGCCGTTCTTCGTAAATGAAGAAGTTTCCTCATCGTTCAATCCGGGCTTTTTTGCATCCGGCGGCTGAGCTGGATTCCTCCAATGACTCCCACCCACAACAGCTCATGCCGGACAACAGACTCCCGCCATATAAAAAATACTTGATTTTGCGATGATTTATAGTAGATTGCGGTCTGTGAACGAAACACTCTATATTGCGGACAGCCTATGTTGATATTTCTTTCAAGTGTCCTGTTGTTGATTGCAGGTTATTTAACTTATGGCCTTTTTGTTGAAAAGGTATTCGGCATCGACCGATCCCGTCCCACCCCGGCGATTGAATTGGCTGACGGCGTGGACTATGTTTCAATGCCGGCCTGGAAAACATATCTCATCCAGCTTTTAGATATTGCCGGTATTGGTCCGATTTTCGGCCCGATCATGGGCGCCCTTTATGGTCCCGAGGCGCTTTTGTGGATTGTTGTCGGATCAATCTTTGCCGGAGGCGTGCATGATTTTTTCAGCGGCATGCTGTCCGTACGAAACGGCGGTGAAAATTTACCGACAATCATGGGGCACACACTCGGCAGACATATGCGCAGTATTATGCTGGTGTTCGCCCTGCTGTTGCTCGTCCTGGTCGGAGTTGTATTTGTGCTTAGTCCGGCCAAAATGCTGGAAAATCTGACGCAAGTGAATGTCGGCTATTACGTGGCCGCAATCTTTATCTATTACTTTGTCGCTACCATCGTGCCTATTGATAAGATAATCGGCCGATTTTATCCTTTTCTCGGCGGACTGCTGTTGTTTATGACATTCGGCATATTTTTCGGCATGGTGTTCGGAGGGCATAAATTATTGCCCCATCTTAACTTTGTGCAAGTTCATCCGGACGAGTTGCCGATGTGGCCTTTGCTCTTTATTACGCTTTCCTGCGGCGCGATCAGCGGATTTCACTCAACACAGTCACCACTGATGAGTCGATGCATCAGTAACGAGAAATATGGTCGTTTTGTTTTTTACGGCGCAATGATTTCCGAGGGTATTATCGCCCTTCTTTGGGCAACCGTCGGCCTCTCGCTTTATGAGCCGGCAGTATTACATGGCTTGATTGAACAGGGAACAGCCGCTTTCGTTGTAGATGAAACATCGCGGAATTTACTCGGCGCCGCCGGTGGATTCCTGGCCGTTCTCGGTGTCATTGTTCTGCCGATTACCAGCGGCGATACGGCCTTTCGAAGTGCGCGGTTGATTATCTCGGAGGCTGCGCATCTACCGCAAAAATCGATCGGCAGACGTCTTCTCATTGCCGTGCCGTTATTTGTTATCGGATTTATTGTTTCCCAGGTCCAATTTGATGTGATATGGCGCTATATGGGCTGGAGCAACCAGACCCTGGCGACACTGGTTTTATGGAGTGCAGCGTTTTATCTCGCTAAAAACAGCAAGTTTCATTGGATAGCTACCGTGCCGGCAGTGTTCCTGACCGGTGTTGTTGTGACATTTATATGCTATGCGCAAATCGGATTGCGACTGCCCTATCAAACATCCGTGATCATTGGGGTCACAGTAGCGACGCTCTCTTTCATCGGTTTTTTCGCGTATTCGCTTAAAAATGTACGGTTTGCTGACCAAAATCCACTATCACTTTTGTCTAAAAGCACTTTTAAGGATTGAAGGGTTTAACCGCCAAGACACAAAGATCTCTAAGAGGTTTTATTTGTTTTTCTCCTGCCGGAGGCAGTATGAGTATTTTCATTTGCCGTCTTGTCCGCCTGATTTTTGGCAAATTTCCCGGCAAATGAAAAATTATTCCCTATTCGCGACCTTGGCGCCTGGTTCATGTTAATTTCTTATGGCAACCGGGTTTCGTATTTCAAGGAGAATATTATGCCGAATTTATTGGAAAACAGACTTGCTCGCGTTGAGAACCTTATTGCTGCAGGACTTGATGCCGGCGCGACGGGCGAAATTCTGAAGACCATAGAAGGGCCCGCTTTACCGCAGGCTATCCTGGAACGGATAATGCTTTACAATGAAACCCTGCCCCGGGCCGCCGATTTTCCATATACATCGCGGCAACGCTATCTTCATTTTCTCTGGGACGCCTTTGACAAAACGCCCTTAAGCCTGATCGTCACTTTTTCCATCCCCTTTCGACGCCTTATCGGGAAGCATCTTTTCAAGACGTGCGGCGAGGCAATGATAGCCGAAGAAAATGTCCGGTTCAATTTCGGTCACCTGCTTGAACTTGGAGACCATGTTTTTTTCAATAGGGGTGTCTTCCTGGACACCAAGGGCGGCATAAGTCTGGGCGACAATGTGGCCCTGGCCGAAGATGTACGGATTTTTACCCATAGCCACTCCGAGGCATCACATATTGTGCGCAGTTACGGACGGGTTGTGGTTGAGGATTACGCTAAAATCTATGCCGGCGCGACCATTATGCCGGGAGTAATCATCGGCAGGCAGGCTATTGTTGCCGCGGGAGCCATGGTGAATCGGAATGTGCCGCCCAACATGGTGGTGGCCGGTACACCGGCACGGGTCATCCGCGAGCGTAAGAATGAATGCCGCACCGGCGATGAGCTTGATCACATCTGGCTGTTTTGAAGGTAATGACAGTTGAGTTATATAAAAAACATCACCATTGCGGACTACGAAACGGGGAAAGCGAATCGGAATACGGTTCCTCCGGATTGGAAGCACCCTTCCCTGTCCCGGATATAGGGACATTTTGCCGTGTCGCCAGGGCAAAGATCGCTCTCCTTTGGAATGTAACGGCAGCGGGTACTTTTCCAGTCGATCAGGAAATTATCTGCCTCAGCAAATATCCTGAGCCGGAGGAGATCCAGGCCCTTTCCTCCTGCGCCGAAATCGAAAGGCCTCTTTGTGGAATATAAGTTAGTGTCCGTGGCATGGTAGAATCCTCCGAAGATTTGCTTCTGGCTCTCCTCGGTGACCCCTACCCCGGTGTCCCTGATTTCCAACCATGCTGTATCCCCCGAAATTCTGGTGGAAACCGAGATAATCCCTCCGTCGGGCGTGTTTTCGACTGCGTTTTTGAGAGGGGCCATCAACACCTTTTCAATGTGGATGGGGTTCATGATGATTTCGGGATCAGCCTCCAGCCTGGCCACGAAATCCAGCCTTCGGTGTGCAGAGTGATCACGGGCTATCTCCAAGACCTTCCAAGACGAGCCTCCGAGCTTTATCCGCTTCAGCGTCTCTTCAGTGCCCGGGAGTTGAAAAAGACTCTCCACCTGCTCTCTCAACTCCCTTAGGGGCCCCCCGTAGGAAGACGCGCCTTCTGCCAAAGATTCCGTAAGGTCCAAGATCTGGTTCAGCCATCTCCTAAAGGGGTAATGTTCCTTCACTTCGCTGTTCTTAACGATATCCTCGACCTCGGCCTGGATATCCTCCAGTCTTCGGAGGTTCCTCTCGATCCTCTCCAGTGCGGTATTTCCTTTTGCCGCACCCGGTTTCAACGAGGCCTTGACAATGGACAGGGGCGTCTTCAGTTCGTGTGAGAGATGATCCAGCACTCTCCTTCTGGCCCTGTCCAGGGCCTTGAATTCAGAGATGTCCTTCAGGAGCATCACCACACCCCCTCCTCCATCCCCCTCTCTGTCCCTCTTTAGCAGGGACGTGGTGAGTGTCAGGTCGATGAGTTGCCCGTTCGATCTTCGGTAGGAGACCTCTTTGCATAATCGGGTCTGACGATTTCGGATACAGCTCAGCAGCACGTCGCTGAACTCATCATTTGCGGAGTCGTTCAGAAAAAGGTCTGCATAAGTCTTGTCCCGGATGTGCTCCCACTGGAGACTGAGCAACTCCATAGCCGCAGGATTGATGTAAAGAATTCGGCCCTGAAAATCAAAAACCAGCAGACCGTCCGACATGCTTCGGAGTACCTCGGAGGCAATGAAATCGTTCACACGCAGGTTCATATGATCCATGTCCGGTATGCTTTTCTGCCTATCCATTCCTATGCCCTATTCTCCCTATAATATCTGTTCTCAGGTCGGTTAAAATCACATTTTGTCATCTATGTGGTGATGCCTTTTACTATTTCATGGGCGTCTCCATGCCACAGATCAGGCTATTTTCATCTCAAAGACGTTTTGACCGTCAACCAGTCGGTAGTCCAGAGATGTGGTAAAACCCTGTATCAGCCTGGCGCTCACAGGGTCGAAATCCGGGCCGGCAAGGAAGTTACCGGGCGGAAAATTGTCCTGGAACATGATTTCTTTTATCTCACTTTGTTCGTTGTAGCGGACTGAGAGTATCAATCTTTCACCATTAGCCGGCCGCCTCATCAGGTTATTGATATACTCTTCGCAAATCAAATTGATAATAGTTGTCTCCCGCTGGCTTATATCGTATTTAAAACAGTATTCGGTGACCAGTCGAGTGACATCATACATATCAATTTCCGCCAGGACGGATTCATAAATCAAAACCTTCAATTTATTAATAAATGTCCTGGTTTTTTCTCTCCTGGGGTGATCAAATATCTCATCAGGTGTCCCACTTTCATAGATGGACTTGTCGTCCATATAGAAAACCCTGCTTGCGATTTTTCTGGTGAAATTCATTTCATGAGTAACAATAACGCACGTTAATCCTTTTCTGACAAGTTTGCGTATCACAGATAGAACTTCGTCCACCATGGTGGGGTCCAGGGCTGAGGTCGGCTCATCGAAAAGGATAGCTTCAGGATGCATGGCCAGGCAGCGTGCGATGGCAACTCTCTGTTTCTGGCCTCCTGAAAGCTGGTCCGGCAAGAAGTCCGCCCGGTTTGCGATACCCACCATCTCGAGGTAGTCCATCGCCTCCTTAACAGCCTGTTCCAGGGGCAATTTGAGGACATGCAGGGGCGACAGGATGACATTTTCCAGGACAGTTTTATGGGAAAAGAGGTTGAAGGACTGGTATACCATGCCCAATTTACGGCGAACGGTATTGATGTCCATATTTTTTCCGGTGATCTCCTCATTGCCGATAAAGATCTGGCCGGAATCAGGCCGCTCCAGGAGGTTGATGCAGCGAATAAAGGTGCTTTTTCCGCAGCCGGACTGTCCTATAACCGCAATAACTTCACCGTCATGGATATCCACACTGATGTCTTTTAAAATTAGATTACTGCCGAAGCTCTTGGTCAACTTCCTCACTGAAATCATAGAGACTTTTCTCCCGCATGTTTTTTGAATGCCGCGTATTCCATGTGTTTATCTCTTTCAGCTATTTTAAACAACATGCCGAATACCCCTCCTATCAACAGATAGGCAACCACAGTAATGATAATTGAGATATAAGGATCCATGGTCCGGCTGGTAATAATCTGGCTGGCACGCGTAAGATCATTGATAGCTAAAAAGCCCACCAGAGAGGTCTCCTGCATGGTAATGATCAACTGATTTTTATAGACCGGCAGTGCATTTTTAATAGCCTGGGGCAGGACTATCAGGCGAAAAACTTTGAAGGAGGACATGCCCAGAGCCCTGCCGGCTTCCACTTCACCCCTGTTAACCGATGTAATTGCCGTATACAGGATATCGCTGATATAAGAACCAGCTTTGAGGGCGAAGGCCAGTATTGCCAGCGTAACCGTATCAATGTTGGTACCGGAAAATAACCAGTAGGTAAAAATAATAAGCAAGACCAGAGTGGGGAGGCGGATAAAAAGGTTTTTAAACCAGACCACCAGACCGGGCACTGTTTTGTTTTTAAGTAGTCTCAACCTGCAGAATAAGGCCCCGATGCCGGTACCCAGCAAAAAGGTCATAACAGTCAAATAAAGGGTCATACCAAAACCCCGGAGGATAAACAGGTATCTATCTTCATAAACAAGGTTGATATAAATTGAATTTTGAATACTCTGCAAGAATTCCGGCATCAAGTCCCCTCCTGGTTAACAATCAAGACTATGTCCTTAAGAAAAACACCGTCCGATATGGTGATATTATGACTCATTTCCATGTCTTTTTTGTACATCAAAGTCGAGGGGCACAGATTAAGATCAACCATCCCGGCGCCCAGCTCTATCAGCATCTGATTGTAGCTCATATCAATAATTTTCACTCTTGCTCCCAGGCTATTGGCAAAATGAGTAACCAGTTCAACATCTGAACCTTCCCATTCACCGGTCGAGGTATTTATATATGACACGGGCTCCCAGCCGTCAAAAGCCGCTACTTTCAGTACTCTATCTGTATTGACCTGATTGACGACTTTTTTGGGCAGATAAGGAGCAACCGCCGAGGCTTCAACCCGCTGTATAATGTCTTCATATTCCGGAGTTTTACGAAATTCTTTAATAAAACTGTTAAACTGCTGGAGAATTTCCAGCTTTTCAGCATTGAAAGGATATGCGAACTCTATCCGGGAGGCAACTACCAGCCCTATCTTGAAACGTGGCTCAATGCGACAAAAGATATAGGCCTCATCATTTTCCATGGCAGCAGCGTCCAGCCTGTTGAACCTCAGAGCCAGTTGCATGTCAGCATAAAAGCTATAGCGGTAAATTTTCAGGTTGTAGGCACCGGTGGAAAGGATATAATCCGAACTGTAACCACACATTACCCCCACTCTTTTGCCCTCCAGGTTGTCAAATGTCAGAGGTTCTTTTATGGTCCGGCTGCAGCCGGACTGCAAAAAACCGTTAAGTGACAAGAGACACAATATCAGGCACATACGTATTAAAATTTTAAAAGCTTTCATAAAATATCTTTTCTTGATCAGGTTGTAACTAGGAATGGAAGGCATCGATAGCGTCTGCACGTGATTGTATTCTATAACGATCAGTGCTCAAAATGCAGTTTAACGAGCACCCTCCCATCCGTGGGTTCGACAACAACGCGGTCGGCATATCGTTTGAGCAGCAGCAAAGAAAGACTTGCCGCGGCCCTTTCGTCTTCGAGCATTTCCTCCTGGGAGGGCGCCTTTTCCGGAAAGTTGATCGGCTCACCCGTATAGGTAAGGTTGATATCCAGGTTGAATTCGTCGAATCGGGCATCGATAAGGATCGGCTGTTCGAACCATCCCAGGGTGGCGGCGGCTTCGGCGAATTCGTTCATCGCCCCTTGGGCCTTCTGGGCGATCTCCTTGCGCACGCCCCAAAGCCCGCCCTGACGGTCCATGAAGGTAAAGATCGCCTCAGAGACGTCTTTGCCTTTTTCCAGGGTCAGTTGGGCGGATTTGCTGATGCCGATCCGAAAGACCAGGTTCAACAGGACCGCCATAACCATGGCCGCTGAGAGCGACGAGCTGAAGATGGGCTGAATCCAATGGTGCAGCCCGAGGTAGGCCTGGGGCACAATATCCACGCTGAGCCCGAAGATCATCGAAGCGCCGACCACGAAGGTTTTTCGCGCATCCATCATCCGTGTGGAGATAATCTGGATGCCCACCACGATCATGAAGCTCAGCACGAAGGTGAAGGTCGCTCCGATGACCGGTTCTGGCATGATTGCCAGCAGCGACGAGATTTTAGGGATGAAGGCGGAAACGATCAGCATCCCCGCGATGAAAAATGAGACCACCCGGCTGGTGGCGCCGGTGGCGATGGAAAGGCCGATGTTGGACGACGAGGTCGATTGCCCGATAGTGCCCAGCATGCCCGCCGCGACAGCGCCAACGGCATCGGCCAGAATCCCTTTGCGGATGTTTTGCATGTCCGGCCTCTTCCAATGGGCGTCATTGACTTTCTGGCAGGTCGTCAGGTCTCCCACGCTTTTGAGCGTTGAGCAAAAGGTGGCGACCAGAGCGGGCACCAGCAAAGTGAAGCTGAACGACCACCCCGGATGATACAGAAACGGGAAATGAAACACCTGGGCTGATAAAACCAAGACCAACGATTCCTCGTCCATGATCCCCGTCAAAAATGAAAGCACGTACCCTGTAACCATGCCGATCAGAACACAATAGAGCTTGAGCTTGCCTCTGCTCCAAACGTTCAGCCCGATCATGAGCGCCAGGGTGACGCTGGATACCAGAACGACCTTGGGCCGGGTCGCGGCCTCACTATCGCCGATCCCGAAAAAATTCTTCAGGGCGATATTGATGACCGTAATCCCGACCATCATCACGATCAGCCCTGTCACCTCTGCAGGAAACAGCGCGCGAAGCCGGTGAAGGAAACGGGAAAGAAATGCCTCGAAAAGCCCGCCCATGAGAGTCATCCCGAAAAGCAGGGAAAGGCCGCCGGTCTTCACGGCCAGGATCGAGGCAGACAAAAACGACGGCCCGCAGACCTGAGGACATAAAAATCCGGAACCGACAGGCCCTTTGCGAAGCGCCTGCGCCAGTGCACCGATCCCCGCGGCGATCATTGCCATGGCGACCATTCGCGTGGCTTGCTCCGTCGTGCCCCCGCATTCTCGAACCACCACCACCGGAAAGATAAGACCGATGGCGATGATGATCAGATGCTGAAAGCCAAGCAGAAGCGAGACCGCAAAAGGCGGTTTTTCATCCACACCATAGATCAAGTTGGACGGTTTCGTCGGCATCCTAGGAGCTCGCAGAAAGGTTTAAGTAAAGGAGTATATCCGTTATGTTAATTCATGGTCCTTAATCGAGTAAGGTGTCTTGTTTTTCTTCATGGTGGTCGCCCTTGGTTTGGCAGCCACGCCACCCTCCAATGCCTCCCTCCTCGGAAACCAACGAGGTGGTGTAGCTTTACGAAACCGGTCTTGCCCGCCGGCTGCCAAGGCAATCCCCCCGCTTGCATGATGGAGATTGCCCGAAATCCGTAAAGTCGATCCTGGCAAAGATCCAGCGAGATCAATTGTCTGACGAGAACTCCCTTTTTGATCGTGCGAGTATAAGAAAATAAGCCTTGTGTGTCAATGCAGTTTTGGCCGCATAATATAAAATTGCGAAGCAATTTTATCTGAACACCCTCCTGTCCAGGCTCCGGTACTGTATTGCCTCCGCCACATGATCGGACTTTATATCCCCCTCCCCTTCAAGGTCGGCAATCGTTCTTGCGATCTTCAGCACCCTTGAATGAGCCCTCGCGCTCAGACCCAGCTTTTCCATGGCCACTTCGAGAAGATCTTCTGATTCTGCGTCAATTTCGCAGAATTTCCTGATCATACGCGAATTCATTTCAGAGTTCGTGTGTATCTTCGTCCTCCTGAAACGTTCGGTCTGAATCTCTCTTGCCTTCTTTATACCTGCCAGGATTTCAGTGGAACTCTTTCCAATCCTTTTTGCTGCGATATCCCTGTAATTGACCGCGGGCACTTCCATATGTATGTCTATCCTGTCCATCAGGGGGCCCGATATCTTTGACCTGTATCGCTGTATCCGCTGGTAGTTGCACATACACTCCCTTTTCGAATCCCCGAGGAATCCGAACGGACATGGATTCATTGCCGCGATAAGCATGAAATTAGCCGGATATGTCACTGTGGTGCTGGCCCTGGCAATTGTTACCTTCCCGTCTTCTATCGGTTGCCTGAGAACTTCTAAAACATTTTTCCTGAATTCAGGCAGCTCATCAAGGAACAGCACACCGTTATGGGCAAGACTCACCTCTCCAGGCTTAGGATTCTGCCCGCCGCCGATAAGACCGGCGTCAGAGATAGTATGATGGGGGGATCTGAATGGACGTGTAATGATCAGGCTGCTATCCTTTGACATCATCCAAGTGACACTATAAACCTTGGAAGTCTCCAAATCTTCCCGGAAGCCGAGGGTGGGCAGGATGGAAAACAGCCTGCTTGCCAGTATGGTCTTTCCAGCACCGGGCGGACCGATCATTATTATATCGGTAGATAGTGACAACGGATTTTTCTGTCACCTATGGAGAGAATAACTCCTTTTTCCAGTTCATCATGAAAACGAATTATGGCTTCTTTGCAAATATTATTAACATTTTCAGGCTTCATATTTCCCAACCGAAAGACCACTACAGACGGCATACCTCCACATGAAAAGGCTAAGAGCCTTCCAAAATCCAGATCATGTGTCAATATTACCCTATTTTCCTTTTTTGCCTTATCGAGAATCTCAGTATCACTCGCAGTTTCCATCCCAATGTCTATCAGATGAATTGAATCGTATCCAAGTTTTATTAGATACTTGCCATTTTCCGGAGATATCCCCATATCCAGGAGGAACTTCATGAGTTTTAAGCCCCGGCTAATATTTCTATACGGTCTTCCGCCAGCCAAGCAGCATATTTGAGCGACTGTGATATATCCTCAGATTCGATATATGGATAAGCTTGAATAATTTCCTCTCTTGTCATACCATTCGCGATCAGATTCAATAGTAAGGAGACCTGGAAACGCATTCCTCTAATACAAGGCTTACCATCCATAATATTCGTATCTACTGTTATACGGTCGAAAGGTAGTAATTTTGACATATCTGAATAACCTCCGTACAAAATATGATAAGAATAGTTTTAAATTTATTTATCATAAATTAGTCTTTATTAAAAGTCATGAATCAGCGTTTCAAGAAATCACCCTGTCTACTTTATCTGAACACCCGCCTGTCCAGGCTCCTGTACTGTATGGCTTCGGCAACATGATCGGACTTTATATCCCCCTCCCCTTCAAGATCGGCAATCGTTCTCGCGAGCTTCAGCACCCTTGAATGCGCCCTCGCGCTCAGGCCCAGCTTTTCCATTGCCACTTCGAGAAGATCCTCGGATTCTGCGTCAACCTCGCAGAACTTCCTGATCATACGCGAATTCATGTCAGCGTTCGTGTGTATTCTCGTCCTCCGGAAACGTTCAGACTGAATTTCTCTTGCCTTCTTTATGCCTGTCAAGATTTCAGCGGAACTCCTTCCGATGCTTTTTGCTGCAAGATCCCGGTAATTGACCGCGGGCACCTCCATATGTATGTCTATCCTGTCCATCAGGGGGCCCGATATCTTTGACCTGTATCGCTGTATCTGCTGATAATTGCACATACACTCTCTCTTCGAATCCCCGAGAAATCCGCACGGACAGGGATTCATTGCAGCGACAAGCATAAAATTAGCCGGATATGTCACTGTGGTGCTGGCCCTGGCAATTGTTACCTTCCCGTCTTCTATCGGTTGCCTGAGAACTTCTAATACATTTTTTCTGAATTCCGGCAGCTCATCAAGGAACAGCACACCGTTATGGGCAAGACTAACCTCTCCGGGCTTAGGATTCTGCCCACCGCCAATAAGACCGGCGTCAGAGATAGTATGATGGGGTGATCTGAAGGGACGTGAAGTAATAAGGCCTCTACCTTCAGGCATAAGGCCCATGACACTATAGATCATAGAGGTCTCAAGCGCTTCCTGAAAATCAAGTTCAGGCAATATAGTATGGAGCCTTTTTGCCAACATCGTCTTCCCCGAT
Organism: Deltaproteobacteria bacterium; assembly: GCA_016932235.1. The sequence continues at coordinate 73,859 of JAFGDF010000242.1, forward strand.
CCGGGAGGCCCTATCATTATCATATTGTGAGAACCTGCGGCCGCCACTTCTATGGCCCTCTTGGCATTTTCCTGCCCAAAAACATCACGGAAATCCGCCTCAATCTCCGTTTTTCGCAAAAGGCCGCTAATATCCACCTTAAACGGTTCTATCCTTTCGTTTCCTATGAGGACTTCCACCAGTCTGGACAAGGTGCCAACGGGATAGATTTGGATGCCTTCGACAACAGCGGCTTCAGGGGCATTTTCAACCGGTAGAAAAATTCCATTAAGACCTTCTGCTTTCGCAGCAATAGCAATGGGAAGAGATCCCTTTACAGGTCTTATCATTCCATCCAGGGAGAGTTCCCCTAACATTACATAACCGTTTATACAAGCTGACGGGATCAGCCCTGTGGCGGTCAGAATTCCTATGGCCATAGGCAGATCAAAAGCAGAGCCCTCCTTTCTTATATCAGCCGGGGCAAGGTTTACGGTTATTTTGTCGGAAGGAAACTTATAACCTGAATTCTTTATTGAGGCCCTGACTCTTTCCTTGCTTTCGCGTACCGCCCCTTCCGGAAGGCCTACGGTGGAAAAAACCGGCAATCCACTGGATATGTCCACTTCGACCTCTACAATATAAGCTTCAATTCCTATTACAGCACTGCTTAAAACCCTTGAAAGCATGTGGACACCGTTTGAAAAAAGCTTTAAATTTATACTTTACATACTGTTTGAATAAAAGTATAAATTAGAGTTTTATAAATATTGAATATGAGAAACATTATCAAATTTTTTATTCTAGTGGGCTACTTCGCCGCCGGGCAAGGGATTAACACCATAATGCGCTTTAACGTCGCAATGAGTGGGGGATAATAACCTTGTCCGCCGCTTGCTGAGTAAATGCAGATAATATATTCCCTTTGCCTG
>JAFGDF010000033.1 GCA_016932235.1 Deltaproteobacteria bacterium
CATGTCCCAGCTGTCGCGGACAAAAGACGCTACCCGGGCATAGTATAAGGGTGTCGTAAGGTCAAGAAGCTTGTTCCTGCTTGTTGTCCAGAGGTGAAAGGTTGAAGCTATCTCATAGAGTATCCTTACCCAGGCATCGGTTGAAAATGTGAAATTGTTTGCCTTTAATTTTGACGCCTGTTTTACTTTTTCAAAACATCCGGGACTCAGGATATCTTTCCATAGAGGGGAAAAACGTTTATAACCGTCTTTAAATAGATCAACGAGCAGATCCATATTGACATTGACCGTCTCCGGTTCCAGTGTCCCCGAAAAACCGAAGGTTTCCAGAGATTCGCTGCCCCTGATACTTTTCCACCGGCTTTCATACCGCTCCATGAGTGAAAACAGGGCTGAAAGCACCTGCTGAAACATGGGACCAAGATGCTCGCCGGGATCTTTCACATCATGGATCTTGACTCCAAGATTGGACTGGCAGGTTTTGAACCCCTGGTTAATGGCGCTTGTTGTCATCCATATATCTATTCCGAATCTTGACACATCCGTGTCCCAGACATCCTGTTCCATGTAAAAATTGGCTACATCCCTGGAGATGGCGAAATCTCCTCCTATGGGTTGTCGGATCCGTTTGCCGTAGAGCGCCCGGGTAAGATTATAGACTATATTGTTGGTTATGGTCCCGTCATATTTATGCCTTATATAGACAGGCGAAACAAACTGGTATCCTTTATCAAGCACCGGATCCATCAGATACTTCACCCAGTCGGCCGTAATACTCCTCAGATCGGAATCCACCATGGCGCACACTTCAACCTTTAAACGTTTTGCGGCCTCAAAAAGTGATCTTAATGCGGTACCCTTACCCGCGCGACCCCTGTAGATGGACACTATCTTTTCCTGCCAGGGTTTGATCTGAAATTCCTTGGCAACCTCCCTGGTATCATCAGTGGATCCTCCGTCGGCAACGAATATGACACTCCTGTAATCCTTGTAGTACTTGTTTAATCCGTGGCTGACCATCTGTATTACATGATCGATAGTCTTCTCATTGTTGTAACAGGGGATGCCCACAAGGATATCAGCCGATTCGATTTCTTCTATACGTTTTGCCGTATAACCGCGTAATGCAGTATCGTAGTTCATTTTTAAGCTCCTTACATAAAGCGTAAAAACAGCCTTAAAACAGGTTTAAATATATATTGCTGAAATAATAACAGATAAAATAGAAATATTCAATCGCGGAGGAAAGATATAAAAATTCTTTGGATAGCCCTTTGCATTTTTATCTTGAAGTATCCATGAATGCCATCCATAATTAACACGAATTCTAAAGATCTCCGATTGGAACATATTGATTTAACTTGGTCGGATGTATGTGATGGCCGTATCTGAAAGGACGATATTTCAAGAAAAGGTCCACCGGATTCTACAGTGTTCAAATATTCCGGGTTTTTAAAGGTTTAATAATGATTAAAAGAGGAAGCGGTATTTTACTGCACATTTCAAGCCTTCCTTCCCGTTTCGGGGTCGGTGATTACGGGCCAGGGGCGTACGGATTCGTTGATTTCCTGGCGGAAAGCAAACAGCACTACTGGCAGGTGCTGCCGCTTACGCCTACCGATCCTCTTTACGGCAATTCACCTTATCATGGTAATTCCTCTTTTGCCATGAATCCCCTTTTTATAAGTCCTGAGATGTTGACGAAAAAAGGATCCCTTAATGAGGAAGACTTTAGGGACCGACCCGGTTTTTCCCGTGATCATATTGATTATGAGGTGGCGGTTCCCTATAAAGAGAAACTGAATATGATATTTTGTAAGAGGTTGGGGGATAGTGTCACCCTGGACGGATACCGGGATTTCATGGACAGAAACGCATACTGGATCCATGACTACTCATTATTCATGGCCCTGAAACATTATTTTAACGGAAAGGCCTGGCATGAGTGGCCCTCTGATATTAGAGACAGGGATCCCGGATCGCTTAAAGATGCAAGGGAACGTTTTAGTGAAGATATTCTAAGAGTTTGTCTTGTTCAGTATGTTCTTCTGGATCAGTGGTCACAATTAAAGAACTACTGTAATGAAAAAGGAATCATGATTATCGGTGACCTGCCGATATATGTGGTACATGATAGCGCGGATGTATGGGTTAATCCGGAACTTTTTAACCTGGATGATGAAAAAACCCCTTTGACGGTCGCGGGCGTTCCTCCTGATTATTTCAGTGAAACCGGCCAGCTGTGGGGTAATCCGGTATATCGCTGGGATGTCCTTAAAGAGCGAGGATTTGACTGGTGGATAGGGCGCATAAAACATAATCTGAGATTATACGATTTTTTAAGGATTGATCATTTCAGAGGTTTTGTAGGTTATTGGGAGATTCCCGTCAGGGAAAAAAAAGCAGTGAACGGACGGTGGGTCGAGGCACCGGCCTGGGATTTTTTCAACAGGATGACGGAAGAGATACCAGGTCTCCCTATTTTTGCTGAAGATCTCGGGTACATAACCCCTGATGTTCTTGAGGTCATTCACCATTATAAATTTCCCGGCATGAAGATACTGCTCTTTGCCTTTGGGGATGATCTGCCGATAAATCCCTATTTGCCTCATAACCTTGAAAGGAACTGTATCATTTATACAGGGACCCACGATAATAACACCGCGAAGGGATGGTTTGAGAATGAGGCGACCCCGGAGATCAAAAAAAGGATCTATCGCTATTTAGGTATGGATCTGGATAGCCATGATATATCCAGGGAGCTGGTCAGACTGGCGATGATGTCTGTTGCCGATCTGTCCATGATCCCCATGCAGGATCTCCTCGCCCTTGATGATTCGGCCCGAATGAACACACCGGGGATCACCCGGGGAAACTGGGAATGGCGGCTTGATCCGGACCTTTTAACCCCTGCGGTATCCAGGGAGCTTGGAGAAATGACATGGGCCTATGGGAGGGATCTGTGGTCATAGTTTAATTTATATTTTCACAGAGTGATTTCGAAATAGAGTATTAGGAAATGGATAAACCGAGAAAAAACCCCCATATATATGAAATCAATAGTATGACCTGGCTTCGTTCGCTTGGTAAAAGGGAGAAACGACCTATTAATTTAGGTAATATCCCCCGAAAAGAATGGAAATACTTAAAAGAACTGGGTATGGATATAATATGGCTGATGGGTATCTGGCAAAGGAGCCCTTACTCAACAGAGAGCATTAAAAAGCAGCCGAAATTACTTGATGTATATGGAGAGATCCTGAATGACCTTTCTATGGAAGATATTGAAGGTTCCGCCTATTCGATATATGATTATTGTCCTGAGCCTTCTCTCGGGACCTTTCAGGACCTTCTGGATCTGAAGAAGATCCTTGAAGAAGAGGGTCTTTGGTTAGTGCTGGATTTCGTCCCCAATCATACCTCCTGTGATCATCCCTGGACAACAAAATATCCGGAACGGTATATTATGGACAAGGAATTCGATAGAGAGGAATGCAGGGAAGGTTTTTTTATGGTCAATAATGGAGATAAAAAATACTGTCTGGCCCACGGCAGGGACCCCTACTTCCCGCCATGGAATGATACGGCCCAGATCAACTACGGAAATGATAATACCATAAATGCGATGACGGACCTGATTTGTCGGCTCAGTGATTACTGTCATGGATTTCGATGTGATATGGCCATGCTCCCGTTAAAAGATGTTTTTCAGATGACATGGGGAGAGTATCTTCAGGACATAGCGGAAGTCAGAGATTTTTGGCCCTATGCCATAGACAGAATAAGGAGTCGAGGGAATTTATGCATTCTTATCGCGGAAGCGTACTGGGGCAAGGAAAAGGTGCTCCTGGACATGGGCTTTGACTATGCATATGACAAGTATCTTTATGATTTGATAGTCCATGGAGACATTCAGGGAATAAAAAAACATCTTTCCCTTTCCCG
>JAFGDF010000243.1 GCA_016932235.1 Deltaproteobacteria bacterium
ATATATCTGCATGAAATTCAGCGTTATGTCTAAAGATCGCGGTATGGGGAGCCCTTTTACGAGCGAACTCGTTCCTGGCCAGTTTTATGCATACTGCCTTGCGAGGCGGGCGGCGGGTCATCTCAGTCATTGTAATGAATGATTAAGGTGGAACGACCGAGGAGGGTTTCGCCCGCTCTCCGAGGTGTAGGCTCTACGAGCCGGAGGCCTGGCATGCACCTTACGCTATTACTTTGCTACCCGGGTCTTCGCCGTAAAAAGGGCTCCCCATACCGCGATCCTGCGACCATAGGTTGTTATTTTCATGTATTGTGGAGGCCCAGAGGTCCATGAGTGTTTAACATGTCAAACTAAATCATTTGCCACGTATGGAAAGCTAAGGAGATTCCTCCGTCCCTTCAAGGTTTAAGAGTAACGGCGATTCCCTGACAAGACAACGCTGATATGCGATGAGTCCAGCAAGACCGACTATGTGAAATATTTAACTTGACATGGTTTTACAATTTGCCTATAGTCCAAACCCAAAATGATCCTGTAAGGCTAAGTAATGCTTATTAATTCTGTAGATTATCACACCCGAGCATAATGAAACTGGAGAAGGTCTTATCACAGAAACGATCTGTCATCCTTAAAGAATGGCTGGACAAAATTTTTGATACCTACCCCGCCTATTCCAGCAGATTCCTTAAAAAACAGAAAGACAGGTTTGCGAATCCAATAGGTTATACCCTGTCAAACGATATAGAGGTCCTCTATGATGAACTCCGGCTGGAAAGAGGCTTAGATACTGAAAAAGTTGCACCTGCTCTTGACAGGATAATCAGGATGAGGGCTATTCAGGATTTTTCAGCTTCAGGGGCCGTAGCCTTTATATATCTCCTGAAAGATGTGGTCAGGGAAAGGCTTAAAAAGGAAATGCCGGTAAGCGATATTGTTGAAGATCTTATTTCTTTTGAATCGAAGGTGGACAATCTGATGCTCATTGCCTTTGACATCCTTGTGAAATGCCGTGAGCGGATATATGAAATTAAAGCCAATCACGCGCGGAACCAGGTTTCAGGACTGCTCAGACGTGCGGGCCTTACCTCTGAAATCCCTGAATGGGAACAGTATCCCGCAGAGGATAACAATAATCAGAAGTGACTTCATCATAATACAACGAGGTAGCATTAAATGAATCTTATCATGAGTATACTGTTTCCTTTAGTATTGGTAGGCATTCTTGCTTTCATCCCCTGGGTGGGAGTATGGGCCCTGGACTTGCGCTACTTCTTTGGTGTTATTATTCCTTATACCGCAATACTTATATTTATCCTTGGATTTATTCACAAAGTTACTAACTGGGCGCGGTCACCCAACCCTTTTCGAATACCCACTACCGGAGGACAACAGATATCACTGCCCTGGATCAAGCAGAGCAGGCTGGATAATCCATCGAATTCTCTGGAAGTTATCGGCAGGATGATCCTGGAGATACTGTTTTTCCGATCTCTTTTTAGAAATACCAGGATGGAGTTCAGACATGGTAGCAGGATAACTTATGAATGGGAGAAGTGGTTATGGATCGCCGCCCTGGCTTTCCATTATTCCTTCCTGGTCGTCATCATAAGGCATCTGAGATTTTTTACTGAGCCCATACCATTTTTTGTTTACTGGCTGGAGAGTCTTGACGGACTATTTGAGATAGGGATCGCTCCATTTTCAGGGTTCAACCTGCCTGAATTACTTATCAGCGGATTTGTACTCCTAGCCGCCCTGACCTATCTGTTCCTGAGGAGACTTTACGTTTCCCAGACGAGGTACATATCCCTTTCAACGGATTTTTTCCCCCTTTTTCTTATTCTGGGTATTGCAACAACAGGCGTAATGATGCGCTATATGGGCGTTTTCATGGAGTTTTTATTTAAAGTTGACTGGCTGACAGTTCCCATAGTGAATGTCAAGGAGCTCGCTATCGGGCTGGTCACGTTTAACCCGACAGTTCCTGAAAACATAGGGGTTATGTTTTTTATCCATCTTTTCCTGGTATGCGCACTTGTCGCCTATTTCCCTTTTAGCAAGCTCATGCACATGGGTGGAATCTTCCTGAGTCCGACAAGGGTTATGGCCAATAATAACCGGTTTGTCAGACACGTGAATCCCTGGAATTATCCTGTCAAGGTTCATACGTATGAGGAGTACGAGGAAGAGTTCAGGGAAAAGATGATTGAGGCGGGTCTGCCGGTGGAGATTATGCAGGAGACAGGGGTGGAAGATGAAGAAGGATCACAGGAAGAATCAGTAAAGGAGCAGACATGACAGACATTCCTAAAGCGGAAAAACTTGTTCAGATAAATCACCGCCCGCCGTTATTAGGGGGGTGGATGGGCACGCCTGTTGAGATCAGACATGGTATAGCCTGTTACGGGGGCAAGCCAAAGAGCCTTGAATATGTCGGAATGCCCAATCCAAGGGAGTGGTCTCCTTTTGACGACGACTGGAAGCTGCCTGAGAACTGGAAAAAGATTGTCCTTGACGGTCTGAGGGAAAGACTGGAGAGATTCAGGTCCCTGAAGATATTCATGGATATATGTGTTCGATGCGGCGCCTGCGCGGATAAATGCCACTTTTTTATTGGGGGGGCAGATCCCAAAAATATGCCTGTCTTAAGGGCCGAGCTGCTCAGGTCCGTTTATCGAAAAGAATACACCGCTGCCGGGAAGATTATGGGCAGGATGGTGGGGGCAAGAGAACTCACTATTGATGTGCTGAAGGAATGGTGGAGCTACTTTTTCCAGTGCACAGAGTGCCGGCGCTGTTCCCTTTTCTGCCCCTATGGGATCGATACGGCGGAGATTACCATTATTGGCAGAGAGTTACTCAATCTCCTGGGGCTTAATATAGACTGGATAGCATCCCCGGTTGCCAATTGTTACAGGACGGGAAATCATTTAGGCATTCAGCCGCATGCCTACAAGGACATGATAGATTTTTTCCTGGATGACATAGAAGAAATAACCGGCATCAGGCCGGAGCCGGATTTTAACAGGAAGGGCGCGGAGATCCTTTTTATTACTCCTTCGGGGGATGTTTTTGCTGACCCCGGCACCTATACATGCATGGGCTATCTCATTCTCTTTCATTATCTCAAAAGACTGGGCCTTGACATAACATGGAGTACCTACGCCTCGGAAGGCGGAAATTTTGGCTTCTTTACCTCCCATGAGATGGCCAAGAGGCTCAATGCGAAGATGTACGCCGAGGCAAAACGGCTTGGCGTAAAATGGATCTTAGGCGGCGAATGCGGCCATATGTGGAGGGTCATAAACCAGTATATGGACACATTTAACGGGCCGGCGGATTTTCTTGAAGAACCGGTCTCACCGGTTACGGGCACGAGGTTCGCGAATGCCAGAAAGACAAAGATGGTTCATATTATCGAATTTACGGCAGACCTGATAAAGAATGATATGCTTACCCTGGATCCAGGCAGGAATGATAACTTCAAGGTCACATTCCATGATTCGTGCAATCCGGCAAGGGGAATGGGCCTCCTTGAAGAACCGAGATATGTCATAAAGAGTGTCTGTAACAATTTTTATGAGATGCCTGAAAATACAATAAGAGAGCAGACTTTCTGCTGCGGAGGCGGGGCGGGCTTAAACGCTGGTGAAGATATGGAGCTTCGTATGAGAGGCGGAATGCCGAGGGCCAATGCGGTTAAATACGTTCATGAGAAATATGGCGTGAACATGCTCTCCTGTATCTGCGCCATTGACAGGGCAGTGTTTCCGGATCTGATGGCCTACTGGGTTCCTGAAGTGAATGTAACGGGTGTTCATGAGCTGGTTGGCAATGCGCTTATTCTTGAGGGTGAAAAAAAGAGGACTACCGATCTGCGAGGCGAACCTCTTCCGGGCATGGAAGATATGGAGGAAGAGGAAGGAGAAGCAGATGGAGTAGAGGAGGCAAAGGATGTATGACGGTGGCAAGATAATAACCGGATTGGTAATATTTTTCGTATTACTTCTGTTTCCTGTGTGGTATCAGCTTGGCAAGGCAGCGAAGGCGCCTGATCCGGAGTTGACTGAACAGGCAAGACAGGCCGGTCAGTGTGTGGAAGAAACCCCGTTCATGAGGACCCAGCACATGAAGCTGCTGGACAGTTGGAGGAATGAGGTGGTGCGCGATGCTGAAAGATATTACGTCAGTGAAAACGGGAAAGCCTATGATAAAAGTCTTCAGCTGACCTGCATGGAATGTCATTCCAACAAGACCAAATTTTGTGATCAATGTCATGACTATATGGGCGTTGATCCTTTCTGCTGGGACTGCCATATCGTACCTAAGGAGAATACGTGATGGGACTTGACAGAAGAGAATTCTTAAAGATAGCCGGTCTCACTGCCGCGATAAGCCTCGGGGGAAAGACAGTTTTTGAACTGCTTGCCCCCGGCGAAGTGGACGCTTCAATCAAAGGCCAGCCCCTGACCCGGGCGAAGAGATGGGGTATGGTCATCGACATGAAAAAAATGACGGATGAGATTATGGATCAATGCAGTAAGGCCTGCCATAAAATCCATAATGTCCCTGACTGGGGAGATCCGAGGGTTGAGATTAAATGGATATGGAAGGAGGTATACGAACACTCGTTTCCGGGTCAGGGACACGATTATCAATCAGAGGAATTGACGGTAAGGAACCTGCCCTTGCTCTGCAACCATTGCGACAACCCCCCGTGCTGCAGGGTGTGCCCCACGAAAGCAACATGGAAGAGAGAATCTGATGGGATCGTGATTGTTGATCCCCATAGATGCATTGGATGCAGGTTTTGTATGGCCGGGTGTCCTTACGGCGCCAGGAGTTTTAACTGGGGTGATCCGAGAAAAGCGCCGGAAAAGCTCAACCCGGGATTTCCTTCAAATCCAGATTACCCTACCAGGACAAAGGGTGTTGTGGAGAAATGTAACTTCTGCGCGGAAAGAATCGCCGATGGGCTATATCCCGCATGTGTTGAGGCGGCGAACGAACTGGAGGCCGGGTCAATGATTTTCGGTGATCTTGAAGATTACGGTTCTGATGTGAGGAAGGCACTTCGTTCACGCTATGCCATAAGACGTAAACCTGAACTTGGGACAGGACCCAATATATACTATCTAGTATGAGGTGATTATGCTTGACAAAGCGATAAAGGGGAGTTCGATTTATTGGGGATGGATTATATTTCTCCTTGTTCTGATGGGGATAGGGTTTTTGTTCTACCTCAGACAATGGAATGAGGGTCTGATAGTCACGGGAATGAGCAGGGACGTCTCTTTCGGTTTCTATATCGGCCAGCTTACCTACTTTGTGGGTGTGGCTGCGTCGGGAGTAATGGTGGTTCTTCCTTATTACCTTCATGATTACAAGGCCTTCGGCAGGATTACAATCCTGGGTGAGTTTCTCGCGGTGGCATCCATTGTCATTTGCCTGTCTTTCGTGATGGTGGATTTAGGTAATCTGCCCAGGTTTATCAACCTGATGCTTCATCCAAATCCTACTTCCATACTGCTTTATGACGCGATTGTGCTACCCGTTTATATGCTTCTTAATATTGTTATAGGATGGAATGTTCTAAGCGCCGAGCATAAAGGTGTGTCGTATAACACCTGGGTAAAGGTTCTTATATATATCTCCATTCCCTGGGCATTCAGCATCCACACTGTGACGGCTTTCCTGTATGCAGGCATTCCCGGGCGTCATTACTGGCTGACCGCCATTATGGCGGCCCGTTTCCTGGCTTCCGCTTTCTGCTCAGGGCCGTCTTTGCTTATTCTTTTATGTTTTATAGTAAGAAAGTTCACAAATTTTGATCCGGGAAGCAGGCAGATCAGAACCTTGGGTGTTATAGTTACATACGCCATGATCTTTAATGTGTTTTTCTTCGGGCTTGAGCTGTTCACCGCCTTTTACAGCCAGATTCCCGGGCACATGCATTCCCTGCAGTACCTGTTTACGGGGATGGAGGGCCATGGAAAGCTTGTGCCTTGGATGTGGACGGCGGCTTTTTTTGCGGTCGCATCCCTTGTCTTATTAATAATACCGGCATTCAGGAAAAATGAAAAGATACTTATTGCAGCATGTGTTTCCGTCATTATTGCAACCTGGATCGATAAGGGATTCGGCCTGGTTATCGGTGGTTTTATCCCCAACATGTTTGAGAAGGTCTTTGAGTACTGGCCTACCATGACCGAGATCTTCATCTCAATCGGGATCTGGGCCCTTGGATTCTTTATTGTATCAGTGCTTTTTAAAATAACTACATCAATAAAGGAAGAAGTGGCTGCCTGAACATCGTCTTAGACACTTATGGCCCTCTGGGCCTCCACAATGCATGAAAATAGCGCCATGTAATCTCATGGCCGTGGCCTGGGGCGCCCTTTTTACGGCGAAGACCCGGGTAGCAAGATAATAGCGCAAGGTGCATGCCAGGCCTCCGGCTCGTAGAGCCTACGCCTCGTAAGGCAGTTTGCGTAAAAATATAGCCAGGAACGAGTTCGCTCGTAAAAATGGCTCCCCAGGCCACGTTCTTTAGAGATAACGTTGAATTATATACCGGCATTGTTGGCATTTATTTTCGTATTAAAGTCAGAGATGAAATACAGAGTTGAGAGGTGATGAAAAAAGCTTGACACTCGCACTACAACTTTGTTAAAGAGTTCACGATCTGTTGTAAAGATCGGGATGAAAACTTGTTAAAGCTATAACCATCTGGAATTATAAAATAATTACAAATTCTTTGTAGAGGAGGATATTTAATTATGGGTTACGAAGTAGTAGTCGATCATGATAAATGTGAGGGTTGTGAAGAGTGTGTTGAGGTTTGCCCGGTGGATGTATATGAGATGCAGGATGGAAAATCAGTTCCTGTTAATGCGGAGGAATGCCTGGGTTGTGAGAGCTGTGTGGAAGTCTGTGACCAGGAAGCCATTACCATAACAGAAGTATAACCTTAAAATATTGACAATACAGCCTCCTTTTTCATCCAAATGAAGACTGGTAGATTAAGGTTAATAAAAAAACCGCCCTGATTTAGAGCGGTTTTTTTATAAGCTTTGCATGTAATTATCGCTTTTCCGCATGACATTCGTTACATATCTTCCAGGGAGATTCTTTTTTCCCAATTCTTTGTGACAAACTCTGCAATTATTATGGTATGCCGTCTGTAGTTTTGGAGCATTCCCATCCTTTTTCAAGGGATCATGGCATTCGATGCATTTTTGAACCTTATCACCTTCTTTCCATAAGTTTGGTATAGTGTGGAATTCCATTTCGATGCCAGTTCCACGAAAAGCTTCTTTAACTAGGGTTGCATCACGACCTTTTGGGTTATCAATTTTTATCTCTTCACCGTATAGATGATGACATTCTGTGCAGGCAACATTGTAATCAGCCGAATGTTTCTTGTGGCTTAGAGTCACTGAACCTTTTATATCCTTTTTATACCCTTCATTTTCTATTTTTATCTGATCCGGCACATCCACCGCAGTCAAAGCGCCTGCCGAAGCAAACAGGACGGCTGCAAAGGCAATAATGACCAGATTCAGAATCCTTCTACCCTGTTTCAAACTTACCATGTTTATTTCCCGGCAGCCTGTCGGACTTTGGCGGACTGCAATAAAGATTCAAAAAACGATTTTATTTCAAAGAGTTATATTTTATCAATCCAAATTCAGGAACTCGATAGACCGGCTATAATATTCCCCAAGGTTCTTCGCTTTATGAACAATATAAGGTGTATAGTTTAATAATTTGCATTTTTCAGGTTACCCCTCAGTTGCGATTACATCAAATTCAACAAGCATATTGGATTTGGAAAGTGAAACAACCTGGCATACGGTGCCGGCCGGAGGCTCGTTAACCAGCGAAGGGGCATACTTTGCGTAATAATCAAATTCCGCCTGTTTTACAGCCTCGTAATCATCCATATTTTTAAAAAATATTGTGATTTTTACGATGTTTTCCATGGAGCTCCCTGCTTCTTCGAGAGCGGCCCTGATCTTGTCAAGGGCAACAACAGTCTGTTCACGCACGTCGCCTGAAGATACCTCTCCGCTTTCGATAGTCCTTCCGCTTGATCCGGACAGGAAGACGAAGCCCCCTGCGACAACGGATCTGGCGAATCTTTGCCTGTGTCCCGCATATTCAAGGATATGGGTCTTTTTGCCGTCCATTTATTTTCTCCTTTAAAATTTGAAATTTGTTCTTCACCTGTTTATTAAAGCTTTACATAAAATATAAAAAATACGGATTTTTAGGAATGAATATCTTCCGGGATTTTTTGGGGATCTGCAGGGCTTATTTGATATTGCGGCGGAAGCTTTGATTCATTCAGGAAATACTTTCCTTCTTCTGTTATTCCGATAATCTGACTCTGGACCAGTTGAATCAGGATCTTGGGCCTGTAATCCCTTAGCCCGAACTTTATTATTCTGCTTTTCGCATAGTGAAGTTCAACCGCTGATTCGGGATCCAGCGCCCCCTTTTTCCTGAGATCATTGACAATAAATTGAAATGCCTTGATCATCTGCCGGGTCAGTATTTTTTTGGAAAGAACCAGGAACATAAGAAAGATGATAATCAAGGTCAAGATTTGAGATATATTTGACATTTTCCCCCCTGTATATTTACATAAAAGCTAAAAGTGACATCCCGGAAGGAAGAGGTCAAGTTAAAAGTTGCTACGAATGTGATTTAAGTCTGGTAAAAATCTTTTTTATTATTATCAGACTACGATCTCTAAAGGGGAGGTACTGATGCTTTATAGATCAACAGGTTTCCGCTGAGTTCGTATCTTGTTACTGAGGCCGGAACGATTATTGAAAGACCTTTTGATATCTCAATTCGCTCCTTTGTCTCAAGGTCGATAATGCTGCCGCTTCCTTTCATGCATATCATTATCTCGACATTCCTTTCGGTGTGACTAAGATAATAATCACCTTTTTTCAGAGAGATCTTTGAAAGTATGAACTCTTCGGACTCAGCAGGATAACTGGCCTCATGTTTTCCGGTTTTAACAGGTTTCAGGATATCCACTTTACAGGGACGGAATTTCATGATCCTCATCAGCTCAGGGATATCTATGTGTTTATCCGTTAACGCTCCCCTCAGGACATTATCGGAATTGGCCATGATTTCTATTCCAGCACCTTCAAGATATGCGTGCAATTCACCCGGTGGAATAAATATTGCTTCCCCCGGCCGCAATCTGACAAGATTCATCAGGATCGGTGAAAGAATTCCAACGTCATCTGGGTATTCTTGATATAATCTGACCATCCATCGAAATGATGGATCAGGCGACTCGATACTCTGCGCCTTTCTTATTATCTTATAAATTATTTTTTTTTGCAGATCTGCATCCATTGTCAAGAGTGAATGAAAAAAGGTTTTCAGCCCCAGGCTAGGGGGATTATCCTTCAAGGGGCCTATTTTTATTTCATGGGGCAAATTACCTATTTTTGCAAAAAGATCAAGGATATCTTCGGTTTTACGGAACCCTTTTAATGCGGAAAAGGGCCTTAAAGCGCAGATGAGTTCGGGTTTATTATTTCTGTCGCGATAATTTCTGTGAGCCGCGTCCAGGGGAATATTTTTTTTGGTTTCTCTTGAAAAACCTATGGCGGCCTGGGATCTGTTGGGATGCGTCTGAAGGGACAGGGGTCGGTCAACTGCGATAATCTTGAGCAGAAAGGGAATAGTGTCGGAAAAACGCCTTGCAACTGAAGATCCCAGCATCTGTTCCGGGGACTCGTTGAAAAGATCAATAAGAGATTTTTCTACGCCATCCTGAATGATCTTTGATGGAGCTTTGGGATGCGCTCCCATCCAGAGCTCAGCCTGAGGTTTTTGTTCCAGGGGCCGTATTCCCATGAGTGCGGGGATAAAGGATTTTGATCCCCATTTGTATTCCTGTATTGTATTGTGCATTATTGCGATACGGGCCACAAGATTATACCTTCAATAAGAGTCGTAATTTAGTACGAAAATAAAGTTTAACAATGCCGGTATATAATTCAACGTTATGTCTAAAGACCGCGGCCCTGAGACCACATGGCGCCATTTTCATGCATTGTGGCGGCCCTGGGGCCATGAATGTTTAATACCCATATTAAAGTATCCTTTCTGAAGTAATTTTGCTATAATTTTTTCGAAAGGATAAATATTTATAAATCGGCATATACATTACACGGGAGTGATAAGAAATGTTTACCTTAGTATCTGAAGAGACTTATGAAGATGGAAGGATAATAATCAGGGAAGGAAGTTCCGGGGACTGGGTTTACGTGGTACTTTCAGGATCAGTGGAAATTTCCAGGATGATCGGTGGAAAGAAATTTATTATCGAAGTATTGAATGAGGGTGAAGTCTTTGGAGAACTCAGTTTTCTGGGAGGGGTAAATAAAAGGACAGCGACAATCACGTCAATAGGTGAAACGGTTGTTGGTGTTATAGACCGTGATTCGCTGGACGCGGAATACAATAAACTATCATCTGACTTCAGGGCCATACTTGTGGCCGTGGTTCGGAGGTTTGACAAGATGTTAAACAGGGCCTCCGATTTTAATGCCCGTGCGGAGAAGCGCGCGCCCAAAAGCCTTTCCGTCTCTTTTAAAGATAAGCAGAGTTTCCTTAGTTCCTATACTGGAAATATCAGTTCCGGGGGTCTGTTTATTAAAACCAATAAACCGCTTGAACAGGATGACGAGTTTAATCTGAAGCTGCAGTTGCCGGATTTGCCTGAACCTTTGAAGATTAAATGTAAGGTGGCCTGGGCAAGCAAGGGGGGGGATAAATCCCAAAAGCAACCTGCGGGCATGGGAATTAAGTTTATAGAGATGTCCGAAAATGATAATACCCTATTTATGAACTATTTAAAAACGATTATGTAATGATGTGACTCTGTTATTACCTTCATTGCCGCTGCCTTTACGCGAATTTATTTAATATAAACCTTGTGATTGCCGATTAATTAAATCAGAAAAGAAAAAAGCGAGGCAGCAAATGGATATTATGACAACCGACAAGAAACTCCTCAAGCAGGATGATATAGACTTGCTTCTAAATGAGGCAGGGCTTGATGGTGGTTATAAACCGGAGAAAACGGCAAAGCCTCCTTTACGGGTGAAAAATCATTCTCCAGTAAGTTTTACAAACATGAAATTATCTGATTCACGGGAAGCGCTGGAGATTCTGTTCAAGAATACATCTCTTGAGAGGGATGACAATATAAAGGTTATATGGAATGCCTCCGGCAACATTTCCATGGCAACCGGGATGGAGCTAAATATCCAGGGAACGGGGTATGTCACTCTCGGGATTTTCCATAAAAATCATCTCATGGTAAAAATCGTGTAAGGTGAAAAGGTGATTTTTAACGCGGATGAGAGTGATCGCGGACTGTCAGTTAAAAAAGGTTTAAAAGGCATGAGGCCACTTTTCACTTTATAAGATTTCTATGCGCTGCCTGTAGTTCCTTATATAGCACCCGGACCATCTTCATGGTTTCTCTCGGTGGATTCCTGTTATCTATCACGAAATCAGCCAAATTGGCCTTATGGTCAATCGGTAACTGGGCGTTGATAATTTTTAACGCCTTATCCATTTCTATCCCGTCCCGTTTCATTAATCTTTCTATCTGTTTTTCCCTTGGGATGTACACGACAAGTATCTTGTGAACGAGGCCTTCCAGTCCTGCCTCAAAAAGGAGGGGGATCACGGCCTGAATAATGCTGCGAGTCTTATTTTGTGCTATATCAGTGATCTCCTTAATGAACTGATCGATTATTCGGGGATGAGTGATCTCCTCAAGTTTTTCTCTTTTTTTTACATCATCAAAGATAATCCCGGACATCTTTTTCCTGTCGATCTCTTTATTATCCGTGAGAACGTTTTTCCCGAAACACGAAACAATATCGCGCCAGGCGGGCTGTCCGGATTTCACCACCTGCCTCGCGATGATATCAAAGTCTATAACGGGAAGGCCCATTTCCTCCAGCATTCCCGCCACGCTGCTTTTTCCGCTGGCTATTCCCCCTGTAATCCCAAGAATCATGATTTCATTTCTTATACAGATTTTATACAATTCAGGGTGTATAATATGATTCCTGTTTATTTTTCTTTGCCTCTAATAAAATCTTCTGTCATTTGATACGCAACGTCATCCGTAAACTGCTTAGATGGATGTTTGCAGAAATATGCTGAAGGCCCTTCCAGAACACCTCCTATTCGCCGGTCAAGGGCCAGCTTGGCGCAGCGGATGGAATCAATGGCAACTCCGGCAGAATTGGGTGAATCTTCAACAGAAAGGCGAAGTTCCAGGTTCATGGGAACGTCTCCAAATAATTTTCCTTCCATTCTGATGAAACATATCTTGTTGTCCTTCTGCCATTGCACGTAATCACTTGGACCGATGTGTATATTCTCTCTTGAAAGGCGATGCGCCGTCACGGATTGGACCGCTTCTGTCTTTGATTCCCTCTTCGATTCCAATCGTTGAAGGTTAAGCATATTAAGAAAATCAGTATTTCCACCCGTGTTTAACTGGTAAGTGCGCTCCAGCTTGACTCCCCTTTTTTTAAAGAGATCTGTAAGTACGCGGTGTGTTATGGTAGCCCCAAGTTGAGACTTAATGTCGTCACCGATAAGAGGGATATTCTTCTCTTTGAATTTTTTTACCCAGACGGGGTTGCTGGCGATAAATATCGGGATATTGTTTATGAAGGCTATGCTGCTTTTAAGGGCACAATCCGCATAAAATTTGGTCGCTTCTTTAGAACCTACAGGCATATAATTCAGCAGGATCTCGGCGCCGGAGTCCTTCAGTATCTTCACGATCTCTTTTTTATTAAGCTCCCGCTTCCCTGACAGGACGAAAGTGTATTTATCGTCATAACTCTTCATGTGTTCTGAGAAGCCATCGAGTATACGTCCCATCCGAACAGTAACTCCCGAGGTGGGAAGGTCGTTAAAGAATACGGCCGTACAGTTGGGTCTTGAGAAGACCGCCTCATTTAGGTTTTTCCCGACTTTGCGCCTGTCAATGTCAAAAGCAGCCACAATCTCTATGTCAGAAGGAGAATATCCTCCTATATCCCAGTGCATCAGTCCTATGGCATCTTCAGGCTTTTTCCCCTTGTAATAATGTATCCCCTGGACAAGTGAACTCGCACAATTGCCCACACCTGCTATTGCGATTTTTATTTTTTCTTTATGATTCCTTTTCACAAAAACCTCCGGTACAGTATTCAATTTAAGAAAGATAGTTAGATCTTTTATAAAAGTTTCTGATACATGGGAAGTGTGTCGGCGATAGTATCAGGAAACTATCCTAAATTAAACAACTTTTTTATTCTGCGTCTTGAAAAAATATCAGTGTGTTCAGATCTTTATCGATTCTCATGCGCACTGGAAGGCCGATCATCATGGCGTGATTATTGAACAGGGCTACCCGTCTCTGATCTATTTGATAGATACTCATAGCAATTTCAATGTCATCCTCTTTTGATTTTATGACGACTTTGCTGTTTTCTGCTAAAGCGGTTTTAATATACCCGTCTTGGTCCGGGCTTTCATTTATATCGATCCCCAAAAGCCTAACCTTTTCGGAAAGGATTTCGGGCTTAAAGAGAATAACAGAAATCGATTTCAGCCGTGGAGATTTATCTATTTTAGGCCCTTTGTGGGCAACCTTATCAGGAACTCTTCGATGTATTTTCAGTACTTCCTGTGGTGATGATTCGGTATTTTCAGATCTGACAGGCCAGACAAAGGCGAGGCTGTTTTTATTCTGATATCCGATAAAACCAAGATATAACAAAACCACATACGACTTCAGAGGACAGCCGGAGGAATCACAGGTATAATCCGGACCATAAGAATATTCCGATGCAGTCCAGTAAGGGCTGTTGACGATAACATTGCCAAACGGATTGGGATATACAAGCGCCGGGTACTGGTTATTTCGATCAATAATGGTTTCCCATTCGTCTTTTGTAGGAAGTCTCCAGTCGTTATAACCCCCAAGTACTAAGTCCTCACACATTCTTATTGCTTCAAACCAGTTAACCGCGGGAGAAACAATAGGGCTGGGAGTATTTTTTTGCCACATCAGGCCACTTGCGGTATCTGTGATCGTATTATCTCCATTATCAAGAAAGCGAGACACGGCTTGTGCGGGGATGGCTGTGATCGCGATGAAGAGGAAAAGAAATGAATAATATCCGAAAATTGTTTTTGGTCGCTTCATAATCTTCACCTATCTTTTTCGGTAAAGGGTAATGCCCAGGTTACAACAGGGATTTGTTGAGGGCCTGTCGGCCTTTATCCGGAAAACCCCTATCATCATATCATGGATGTATAGAAAAAGTGTATTTTTTATTATGTTTCGATCAGATGTCCCGGACGGTTTCAAAACGGAAATTAAAATTCCGATTTTCTTATCCCTAAAGAATTGCGGAAAAATAATGTATAAATATCAAAAGGTTGTGTTGCCATATACTATGGCACATTTTTTGCTTTGTGATCGGGTAAATTATTTCATGGACAACGAATTTCCCATTCGTTATCAGAGATAACTGGATTTACAGCCGGTTTCCGGTAATTTAATAAAGCAAAAGGGGGATATAAAATGCCCAGTATGACCTTGAATCAGCATACCCATGTAACTTTAAATGAGGAGAATGACAACGAGCCTCCCAATTCTGAGCCTCCGCCTGAGGCAGAATTAGAGCCTCCGCCTGAAGCGGTTTTTCCAACCCGGATTGAATCTACACATCTTAACATTATATCAAAAAGCAGAACGTTTTCACCTGTTTCAGATAGATACAGGTTCAGGAAAAAGTTCTTTGCATCAGTGACAAGAAAACAGTGGAATGACTGGCATTGGCAGATCAGTAACCGCATACGCACACTGGATCAGCTTAAGCGGTTTTTTCCTCTTTCCCTTGAAGAGGAAAGCGCTTTCACCTATCTACGTGACAAGTTGCCTCTGGCTATTACTCCATATTATTTAAGCCTTTTATCGGAGAGTGATCCGGGTCATCCCTTGCGCAGGAGCGTTATCCCCAGTGTTCATGAATTGTTCAAGTCCGCTGATGAAGATGACGATCCCCTGGGGGAAGAGGCACAAAGCCCTGTTCCAGGGTTAGTTCATCGTTATCCGGACCGGGTCCTTCTTTTGCTGCTGGATTTCTGTTCAACCTATTGCAGATATTGTACCCGTTCCCGCGTAGTCGGTCATGGGACCATGTATCCGAAAGAGTCGCGCCTGGAGAAAGCCATTGATTACATAGGGAGAAATCCTTTGATACGCGATGTGCTCCTTTCCGGCGGTGATCCCCTGACTCTCAGTGATAGAAAATTGGAGTGGATCCTTTCGCGGATTCACCGTATTCCACATGTTGAAATCATTAGGATAGGCACCAAGATACCCGCTGTTCTCCCGCAGCGGATTACTCCAAATCTCGTGCGAATTTTACGTAAATATCATCCCCTTTGGATGAGCCTGCATTTCACACATCCTGAAGAATGCACTCCGGAAAGCTATCGAGCATGCGCAATGCTGGCAGATGCCGGAATACCTTTGGGGTCACAGACAGTCCTTCTCAAGGGCATAAATGATGATGTCCATATAATGAAAGAACTGTTCCATCATCTTCTCAAAATGCGCGTGAGACCCTATTACCTTTATCAGTGCGATCCGATTTCCGGATCCAGTCATTTTAGGACTCCCGTTGAAAAAGGTATTGACATAATCAGCGGGCTCCGGGGACATACCAGCGGATACGCGGTTCCCAGTTATGTTATTGACGCTCCCGGCGGGGGTGGCAAGATTCAATTGACGCCCGATTCTGTTGCCGGGAGAGAGAACGGTTATCTTCTTCTTCGTAATTATGAAGGTAAAGTATTTCGCTATCCGGATACAGCAGGTCATGTATCAGCTTGTCAGCAATAAGTCCGAATAATACCTAGTCCCTTGATTCACAAATTCAGTGACGAGCGATTGCCTTCCCGCCTCTGGCGGGAAGGCAATGTGCCACAGGCGGATAAACACCGGAAATGATATTTTGACGGCGGAGCAGGTTATGTGTTTGGGATTTATTTCAAATCCTTAATCTGTTACGATATTTGATGGAGAATCAGACTTGTCCGGTCAGGGAATTGCAGATGAAAAATACCGGATGGCTGTAAATAAACCGATGAAATAACAATAACTTAATATCCGGTTTCCGGAATCGCAGTATGGGGAACTCTTTTTATCGGCGAAAACTTGGAAGCGGGATAATCGCGTAAGGTGCATCCCAGGCGGGCGGAATGCTTCTCGGTTGTTCGATCCTGATTAGTCCTGACGACGCATGAGATGACCAGCCGCCCGCCTCGTAAGGCATTATGCATCAAACTTGCCAGGAACGAGTTCGACCGAAAAAGAGTTCCCCATACCGCGATCTTTATGCAATTTCCTAACCGGACATTAATGATGGAGAACAAGAAAGATGAAAATCGGGCTAACATACGACCTTCGTTCAGAGTATCTCAAGATGGGTTATACTGAAGAGGAAACCGCGGAATTTGACAGGGATGATACGATATTTGCGCTTGAAAAGGCCTTGCAGTATCTTGGTCACGATACTGACAGGGTGGGAAACGCCAGGAATCTGGCCCATCGTTTGGTTGCAGGTGACCGCTGGGATCTGGTATTTAATATAGCAGAAGGACTGAATGGATTTGGGCGTGAAGCACAGGTCCCCGCAATGCTGGACCTTTTTGGGATTCCATATACATTTTCAGATCCGGTAGTTACGGGACTTACCCTGAACAAAGGACTGACTAAAAGTATTGTACGTGATCATGGCTATGCAACGGCTGACTTTAAAGTTGTTGAAAATAAAGATGACGTTTCAACTATCAGATTTGAACCCCCATATTTTGTTAAGCCGGTAGCTGAAGGGACAGGAAAGGGTATAACCCGGGAATCAGTAATCTATAACCGTCAAGATCTTCTCAAGGCCTGTAAAAGACTTCTGACCCAATTCAGACAGCCCGTGCTTGTTGAGAAATTTCTTTGCGGGAGAGAATTTACGGTAGGAATTCTCGGCACGGGCAAAGATGCCACGGCAGTCGGAACTATGGAGATAATCCTCTTGCCCGGAGCCGAAGATAACGTGTATTCATATATCAACAAGGAACATTGTGAAGAGCTTGTGAGATATGAATTTGTACGAGCAGATGAGGATCGAACTGTCCGAGAAGCCGAAGAGTTGTCATTGTCTATATGGCGGACACTGGGATGCAGGGATGGCGGACGGATTGATCTCCGCTGCGATGAATATGAGCATCCATATTTCCTTGAAGTCAATCCCTTGGCCGGCATACATCCGGACCACTCAGACCTACCCATGTTATGCGGTAAGGCAGGGATCTCCTATGACGAGATGATAGGGAGAATCTTAAGCTCAGCTTTTACAAGAGTTGAGGGTGTAAATAAGAGGTGAAAAAGCCAGATGCTCCGCATAGCTCTTCTCTATGACAGGTTGACCGATAATTGTTCGCCCGACGGGCGCGATGTCATTGATCAGATAAATTCCGTAGCTGGAGCCCTTGAAAGCCTTGGTCACGAATGGGTTGAAATACCCTGTGACCTGGATCTTTCGGCGTTCAGGACTTCTCTCAGGGAAATAAGACCGGATCTGGTTTTTAATCTGGTTGAATCCTTATCAGGTCAAGGCGGTTTGATTCACGTCGTCCCTTCGGTTCTTGATTCCATGGGGATACCATATACGGGCTCATCTTCCGGCGCTATTTTTCTCTCTTCCCAGAAGGTGATGTCAAAGGTTTTACTTAGTTCGGAAAATATTTCCACACCAGACTGGATCGGACCGTATCCCCCGGATGTTTCATTCAATCGCGACGACTTTTTGTCCGGGGATTTGGGGCCTGTTAATACCTGGATTATCAAATCCCTGTGGGAGCACGCCTCGATCGGGCTTGATCAGGGAAGCTTGGTGAGATTACCGGGTAACGGCCTGGAGATATTAAAATGTTTGAAAGAGCGCGCTCCTAAGCTCGGGGGTGCATGCTTTGCGGAGAAATATATTGATGGAAGGGAATTCAACCTGTCACTTCTTTCATGCTCCGGGATCCCCAAGGTTTTACCCCCGGCCGAGATCATATTTAAAGATTATGAGAAAGATCGCCTTCGCATTGTGGATTACAAGGCCAAATGGGACAGGGATTCCTTCGAATATCATCATACGCCCAGGAATTTTGATTTTCCTTCAACAGATGCCCCTTTACTTGCAAGGCTGGAATCCATCGCGATCCGCTGCTGGAACCTATTCCGCCTTGGGGGATATGCCAGAGTGGACTTTCGTGTTGATTCAAGAGGGAATCCGTGGGTCCTGGAGATAAATGCAAACCCGTGTATTTCTCCGGATGGAGGATTCATCGCTGCGGTGGAGCGGTCTGGTTTAGCCTTTAATGATGCTGTCTCGATGATTATTAAAGATGCTCTTGACCGATATCCGGACAACCGATCAGGTATTTCAGAGAAATTTCATTCTGAATCCAGGATACCCTATAACGACATTTTATTGGATATGAGCCATGAGGTTACCCCAGGGCATCTGGATGAAGTCAAAGAGCTCGTAACGGCTACGGGTTTTTTTTCATCAGAGGAGATAGATATTGCAGGGGAGCTTATTGAGGACTGCCTTATTAAGGGCGATGGAAGCGGTTACTTTTTTCTTTTTGCCTATCATGAAGGAAGATTGGCCGGATATACATGTTTCGGTCCAATTCCGGGGACAGCCGCAAGTTATGACCTTTACTGGATTGCTGTTCATCCTGATTATCAAAAAAAAGGTATCGGCCTTAAACTACTAAGTGAGACTGAAGTGCTGATTAAGAAGAAGGGTGGTAGTCGCATATATGTAGATACATCTAATCGTTTATTGTATTCAGGAACCCGCGCTTTTTACAGACGGTCAGGATACAGGCTGGCCGCGGTTCTGGATGATTTTTACAACAGGGGAGATGGAAAGGCAATATACTGTAAAGAGTTATAATATGAACTCACAATTCCGACAATTTATAAATAGCGGAAACAGGAATTCTGGTTTTGCGGTATGGATATTATCACCAGGATTAAGCAATAATATATCTTTTCTGGATGAATCCAAACGGCAGGGGAAGGAAGCCCTTAATCTTTAACTTCTATTCTATTACTATTTCCTTCAGAATCGAAATACTCTCCAGCGCCTTCCCGGCGCCTGTCGCCACATTGAAGAAGGGTTCCTCGGAGACAATGATAGGGACCTTTGTCTTCTGTTTCAACAATACGTCAAGATTTTTGAGTAATGAGACCCCGCCCGTCAGGGCGATTCCCTTTTCCAGTATATCTCCAGATAATTCAGGCGGCATTTGCTCAAGCGCGAGAATTACCGTTTGAACGATAGTGTTTACCTGCTCGGAAATTATTTTGGTCACCTCGTCGGATCGGATAGGGATACTCTTGGGGATCCCTGAAACCAGATCTCTTCCCCTGACTTCCATTGTAGTTGTATTTTCGTCAGGCATGGCATTGCCCAGATGATTTTTTATCATTTCAGCCGTGCCAAGCCCGATCGCAAATTTGTGGTTTCTGTTTATGCTCTGAACTATTGACTCGTCCATTTTATCCCCGGCTACCCTGACGGATCTGTTATAGACTATACCTCCCAGGGAGATAACCGCGATTTCAAGTGTGCCTCCGCCGATGTCAACTATCATGTTGCCTTTCGGTTCAGTAATGGGAAGCCCCGCGCCGATCGCAGCGGCCATAGGTTCTTCAATAAGAAAAACCTCGCTTGCTCCGGCGGATTTAGCGCACTCGAAGATAGCCTTTTTCTCAACAGGAGTTATTCCGATCGGGACGGCGATGATAATTCTCGGTCTGACAAGAAATCTCCGCTGGTAAACCTTTTGTATAAAATGCCTAAGCATTATTTCCGTAATTTCAAAGTCGGCTATTACGCCATCCCTGATTGGGCGAATGACTTCTATCCTTTCCGGTGTCTTGCCTATCATCATCTTTGCTTCGGTTCCGAAGGCAACGATATTATTTGTTCCGCTTTCATTTTTCCTTACCGAAACAACAGAGGGTTCATTTATCACAATCCCCTTCCCTTTTACATAGACTAGGAGATTGGATGTCCCTAAATCAATCGCTAGATCATGAGAGAATGTGGGCATAACGGGTTAGACCTGAATAACAAGATATCGTGGTATTATGTCATTAACCGGGTATCAAATTAAAAAAACTTAATATACAATGCTAATTCTTTCTACATGAAAAAAATATCTTTACAGTAAGTTTCATCCAGAATCAAATAGAAAATGTATGGAAAAGCGTATAAATTTCAGATAATCAAAGCAAGCAGTTCATGTAGCAGAGATGAATATGAGGCTTGTTTTCTATAATTCCGGCAACTTATTGAAATGGATCACCTTTACCCTTTATTTTGATAAATGCCCTTAATAATATGGGGAGGCGTAGAAAGATAAAAATTATCCTTTATTGACATGTTTCCATTCATAAGTAATATTCAAACGCATGACCTTTATCGCAGATCTTCACATCCATTCGCATTTCTCGAGGGCGACCTCCAGGGATTTGATTCCCGAGATCCTATCTTTATGGGCTCAAAAAAAGGGGATCAGTGTTATCGGAACAGGTGATTTCACTCATCCGGTCTGGATTTCTGAACTCCGGGAAAAGCTTGTTGAGGATGGCAATGGATTGTTGTCGCTAAAGCCGGAATTTGGAAAAATTGTTGAATCTGAGGTTCCGGAGTCCTGTAGACGGAAGACAAGGTTTCTTTTATCAGGTGAAATAAGTTGTATATACAAACGCCATGGAAAGACGCGGAAGGTCCACAATCTCATACTTATGCCCGATTTTGAATCCGTCTCAAGGCTCAATAAAAAACTGGAACGCATCGGTAATATCAGTTCAGACGGGAGACCGATACTTGGGCTGGATTCAAGAGATTTGCTGGAAATGGTATTGGATACCAGCGAAAGGGCCTTTTTCATACCGGCGCATATATGGACACCATGGTTTTCGGTCTTCGGCTCCAAATCGGGCTTTGATTCCTTGGAAGAGTGTTTCGACGATCTTACCTCCCATATTCATGCCCTTGAAACCGGATTGTCCTCGGATCCATTAATGAATCGGCTTCTTTCCTCTCTGGACGATTATCTGCTGATATCCAATTCCGACGCGCATTCACCTTCAAAACTCGGCAGGGAAGCTAACATATTTGACACTGAAATGGATTATATCCATATGATCGGGGCGATGACGACCAGGAGAGGATTTTCCGGCACAATAGAATTCTACCCTGAAGAAGGTAAATACCATCTTGACGGGCATCGAAAGTGCCATGTCAGACTGGAACCCGGTGAAACCATTAAATACAAAGGACTATGTCCCTCCTGTGGCAAACAATTGACAATTGGAGTCCTTCACAGGGTTATTGAACTTTCTGATCGTGATGAACCTGAATTGAAAAAGGATTTTTCAAGCCTGATTCCTCTTACCGAGATACTGTCAGAGATAATTGGTTGCGGTCCCGCATCCGGAAGCGTACAGCGCGGTTATGAGGTATTAATCAAGGCGCTTGGCCCTGAACTTCAACTGCTTATGGAGGTCCCCCTGAAAAGGATAGAGGAGAAGGGCGGGCCTGTTTTAGCTAAGGCCATTGAAAGGATGAGGGAAAAGAAGGTTATTCGTCTTGGGGGTTATGACGGTGAATTCGGCACTATACGTCTTTTTCATGAGTCGGAGATTTCTGAGCTGGCAGGTCAGATCTCTCTGTTTAAAAAGACACCAATAAATAAGGAACTGAAGATCAAGAAGTTTATAAAATCCGTTAATAAAGGCAAAAAGGTTGGAATTGTCACGGAAGAACATTCATCAAAACATTCCGATCCTCTGCTGGATGTACTGAACGAGGAACAGAAAAGGGCCGTACTTTATAAGAAAGGCAACCTGCTCATCACTGCGGGACCTGGAACCGGAAAGACGCTGACCCTTTCTCATCGGGTTGCTTATCTTATTCGCTCAGGCAGGAGCTCTCCAGGGAATATCCTTGCCATCACATTCACGAACAAGGCGGCAACGGAGATGAGGAGCAGAATCAGATCCCTTATTGCCGGATATAATCCAAACGAGGTCAAGGTGTATACGTTTCATGGTTTCTGCCTGGATGTGCTGAGAAACGAATCCGGCAGATTCGGCGTGCCAACGAATTTTTCAGTCTGTACTGAGCGGGACACGGTTTCCATCGCGAGGAAGGTCGTCTCTAAATTGGGTATGCCCCGAAGGGAGGCGTCACGTTTTTTAAAAGAGCTTCCCAGGCTTAGGTCGCAATTTGTGACGGATGGAAAAAATTCAACTTCTGACGGCGAGATTTTCCAGATCTTCAGAAGATACAGGCAAAGGCTGGATGAAATGGGTATGCTTGACCTTGATGACATCGAAACAGAGACATTACGGATATTTCGCGAGCACCCGGAGATATGCAGCGGATATGCGGAGAGATATCCGTTTGTCTTTGTGGATGAATACCAGGACACGAATCCTGTTCAGGCCGTTATACTTAAGCTGATGGTGACAGAAAGAGGCGTGGAGATATGTGCTATAGGAGACCCCGACCAGGCGATATACGGATTCCGTGGGGCTGATATAACAAATTATCTCAGATTTGGTGAGGATTTTATTGGTGTAAAAGGGATAGCTCTTTCTCGAAATTATCGCTCTACACGTAATATTCTTGAAGGGGCTACAGGAATTATGGGCAAGAAAGAGTCTTTGAAGGGGATAAGAGGAGAAGGCAGTAAGATCCTGCTTGCTTCATGCGCAAGCCATGCCGAAGAGGCCGAGATGGTTATTGAGCAGATAGAAAAGGCTATGGGAGGTATTTCTTCCTTCTCATTTGACAGCGGAAGGCTGTCATCCCATGAAATGGGGGAGGATATCGGTTTTGGAGATATCGCCGTCCTCTTCAGACTGAACAGCCAGGGTGACATAATGGAAGAGGCGTTTTCACGCTCGGGGATTCCTTACTTCAGGTCGGGCGAGAAGCCGCTTGCCGATCGATATCCGGTGAATATCCTATTCCGTCTGTTACAAATTGTTCTTTATGGAGAGAATAGTTATTACGCTGAATGCTATAATGATCTTCTTTCGGAACGGGGTATGAAAAGAGAGATTGATGTAAACGCAATCATGGAAGGGAACGAATTAACTGACATAATAGAACGGGCAACATCAGGGCATGATTTCGATCTTTCTTCCGATGAATCCATGAGGGCTCTTAAACGCCTGAGAGATATTGCGGAAGGATTTGACGGCGATATGAGGCTGTTCCTGGATACGCTTTCGATAGACAGGGGAATAGATCATTCAGCTCTTCCGGGTGATCGCGTGGCCATTATGTCTCTGCATGCCGCAAAGGGGCTTGAATGGCCCATTGTTTTTATCACCGGTTGCGAAGACGGGCTGATTCCCTGCTCCTTGTTCGGTGATGCGGATGAAGCCGAGGAGAAAAGGCTGTTTTATGTGGGAATGACAAGGGCGCAAAAGAAGCTGGTGCTCTCCTATTCCGCTAAACGGATGATCAACGGGAGAGAAATGAGAATGAACCCCAGCCCTTTTCTCGGGCTCATTCCTGAAGGACTTTGCGGAACCTTGGAAAGGGGAAAATGGAAACCCAGAAAAAGACCCCATAAGCAGCTGGGTTTGTTTGAGAGTTAAACGCCTCATACTTCAAACAGGAAAAGGTTTTGAGATGGATGATCAGCAGGAAACAGCCCCTGCCGGACTTCCTGCAAAGGCAGATCATCTTAGATGACTACATGGAAGAAAGGCCCCTCCATGATTTGAGATGCTGGTTATTCAGGCGGTCATTTGAAGAGGTCAAGAGGAAAACTTAGGAATCTCTAATTTGAAAAAACGGCAAAAGAATGCAAGACTGAGCGGTGTGAAGTCGTGCCTATCCCGAAGCCGTTATATAAAAGCCACCGCCGACCTGCTGTTCAATCTTAAACCATCCGTCTTTTCTTGTTGTTAGGACATGCCGGGTG
>JAFGDF010000244.1 GCA_016932235.1 Deltaproteobacteria bacterium
GGCCCTGACGACGACTGAGATGGTTTGCCGCCCGCCTCGTAAGGCAGTATGCGTCAAACTTGCCAGGAACGAGTTCGCTCGTAAAAGGGCCCCCATACCGCGATCTTTAGACATAACGCTGAATTTCATGCATATATATATTAAAAGTTATTTTAGTGTTAAACAAAATATTTCTAGCAGGCTGTCGGTTAAAATCCGACAGCCTGCTAGTCCAGCTCGATTCTCTCCTTTTTACTGTGTAAAAGCGCGTAAATTAGGGTAAGATATTCCCTTAGGTGCCTTGTAATCAAAAAGTTTTCACGAACAAATTCTTTTGCCTTTCGTCCCATTTCCTTGAGTATTTCCTGATTATGCAGCAGATACCGGATCCGAAGGGCCGCTCCTTCAGGGGTATTTACCAGAAAGCCGGTATGATGATCGATGACCTGCGTGCGGATACCGCCTGTATTACCGCCGATAACCGGTTTCTCTTTCCACATTGCTTCCGTAACAGTAAGTCCGAAGCCTTCCTTTATGGACTTTTGTATGACGATACCGGCAGCACGCTGCAGCGCATTGATTTTGCGATGAGCGTCACCCGGAAGGATAAGTACCTTAATGTCAGGGTCATCCTCCGCTGCTGTCAAAACTTCGTTTAAGACTGTTTCCCCTTCAGGATCATCGGTTGCACTGCCGCCTGCGAGCACCAACTGCAGGTTCGGAATAAATCTTTTGGTGAGCTTATAGGAATTAATTACGCCAATAGGATCCTTGAAAGTATCATAACGGGATACCTGGACTATCAAGGGTCTTTCCGTGTCTATCCCGAAATCCTCACACACTTTATTCACTTCTTCCTCGCCGATGGTAATATTTTTCTCATGCAAAGGATCAATACTTGGCGCGATAAGATAGACTGGATGGGGTAATTGCCGTGCAAAGGCGGAAAGTGAAAAGACTGAAGCGTCATAGTCTGAGATGAAATCCCTTAAATATCTCCAGACGGGCCGAAAAGGACGGCTTGCATCAATGTGGCAACGCCAGACCCATTTACCTTTCCTGTCCGTAAAATGCCTTATCAGTGCCGCAGGCTGGGGATCATGAATGACAACCAGATCCGAATTCTCCAGCAAGTCTCTTTGAGAATCGGCGGTTTTTTTATTTGTGTCCTCGTAGATCTGCAGATAGGAGCGGGGAATGGTTATCGCATTTCCTTGAATCGCGTTATGAAATGACTTTGTGCACTTGTAAAAAGACTCATCGCCGGAAATGACTTCCCAGTGGGTTTCAATACCAAGTTCCCTCATGAGGGGGACCATTTTATGAAGGATTTCAGCGACACCGCCCCCTATACGGGTCGAATTAATGTGTACAAGACGCAATCCGTTTAATGGTTTTGAAAGCTGGTAAAGATGTTCCACTACGTCTCTGCCGGCGATTTTGGTGTACCGCTCAAGAAGGTTAAGACTTTTCATGATGCATTATCTTTAAAATAATCTGAAAAAATAAGGGATAATTCATTTCTCAGCCTTGTGAGAGGAGAAAAATATGGATCAACACATTTGATCGCGCGAATGAGATCTTGATGTTCGGGAATAAAATTAATAAGCCAGTTTTGAAAATCATCCAGCGAATTATCATTTCGTCTTCGCCCGTCTATGAAATGATAAAAGATACTCCCCGCAGACATTTGAGGCAGCAGCTGCGTGAATTCCCGCGGTTTATTGACCTGTAAATGGGTATTGAAAACAATAATCTGAAAACGCATGAATTCGAATTGATCATCCCTCTTGGCCCAGGTTGGAAATTCGGTCTCATCAAGACTTTGTTCTATTGATTCAATTAATTCCATTCTGATGTCCTCGAGAGATTTAAAGGTCACCGGGTCAATGCAAGCGAGTCTTTCCGCCAGGGTTTTATTGTGGAGGCTTCTGGCCACCCATATCGCGAAATCATTATGATATTCAGGGTTGTCGAAACGCGGTCTGAGTAGCCCGCCCCAGAAATGATAATAGATACTGTTCGTGTCTATGTTACGCAAAAGGTCTCTTAGTTCACGGAGGTTTTGGGCGCGTACCCCGGAAGCGATGCCAATGAGCGCACAATCTTTTATATTAAAGGCTTCCATATTAAAATGTTATCGCCTCATTTCTCGTTGTCAATCTCCACTTTTGCCAGCCATTCCCCGCAATAATCATCCTTTTTGGTCCTTGGCCATAGACAATCAATGGATTCAGGCCCTTCAAGCGGATTTCTGTGTCCAGGCCTGGGAGCGTATCGTCTGCATAATCCCATTGATGGTATATCAATCTCTCCCTGCCAGAATTTGCAATTTTCACAATTTGTTTCCATAGATTTCCTCCAAATATGTTCTTAATTCAGAAAAGATTTTCCGGTATTCTTCAGTGTATGGTCATCCCGCATGTAGTTTGCCTTGCTTCCGTTTCTCATAATGGCATCAAATCCTTCAGGATCATAAGGCTCGACAGTAATGCCCGGCGACTGCTCAGGCCCCGTCTCTCTGCATAGTTCGATGTGCCGCTCGAGCTTCGCAATGGAAAAAGAGATAAGCTCATTCAGAAATCCAAATGAATGCCTCATCTGATGAAAGCCGTATTTTTTCATTATGGAATAGCCTACGACAGCCTGCTCTTCGGCGTTTTTACCGGGATGGCTCTCATTCGTGGTGCACGCCGTCTGTATGGAAGGGATGTTGAGTTTTTCACAGATCTTGTCCATCAGCAGGTTCGCTATGTTATGGGAGACAAGGCCCAGATCAACGGCGTAATTCTTCTGAATGCTTGCTATGCTTGGCAGCCCAGCGTGCACGACCATTATCCCCGGGTTCAGCAGCTGGGCAAGGGTGATCCCGAAAAGCGCTTCTGCATGGGTCAGGGTAAGAAGTCCGGTCATGGAATAGGGGCCTGAAAGCCCGGCCATGGGCATTGTTGAGACATATATGGGAATACCAAGTTTTACGCATGACATAAAGGGTTCGACCATGCTTTTGATGATATTCAACGGGCTGTTGATGATAGAAAACTGGATGGTAATATTCCCCCTCTTCTCATGAATCTCCTTCGCTCGCTTCAGACCTGCTTCAGTAACCGCCGCGACATAGATTGGTTTGTCACAATTTTCTATGATAGTGTCCATCACCCTGACTTCCTGTTTCTTAATGAGCACGCCCCTGGCCATGAAGTTCACAACATCCGACTGGTTGACAATCCTCGCGATACGCTTCAGATGATCAAAGGAAGGTTCAATCAGATCACCGGACTGATCATCATATACAAAAGGCGCCGTCCCCCCTACGCCAAAAGAGTTTTCAGGTATCCAGTACTGATCCCTTTTGGGGGCTGTATCTAATGCCTGCTTGACCAAAGGACCGAGCACATGAAGATGTCCCGTGACCTCATCAAATGCGGCAAGGCCCGTATCTGAAAAGATCTCTATTACCTCGGATGAATCACATTTTATCCCGACATCTTCAAGCACGCGGATAGCGTCTTCATGAATTCCTGTGAGATATTCATCATCAACTAAACCTGTATTCCCATTTTCCTCTTTTTCTAGGATTTTTGCTTGTTCCAAAATATTCCTCTTTCTTTATTTGTTTCTGATATTTTCTATAACAGGCCGTTCTCTTTAAGCCATCCTAGGGCAACTTCACTGATTTCCTTGTGCTCTATATCCGCCATGGCGTTCAATCGCTGCATTTCGGTTGTCGTCAGCCTCTCGGACATTGGCTTCAAAATATTTCTTATCTCCGGATATTTCTTCAGCACCTCCCTTCGCACCACCGGAGCGGGGTTATAGATTGGAAAGAACGACCTGTCATCTACAAGATTGATGAAACCAAAAGCCGCGATTCTTCCGTCAGTGGCAAATCCCATCGAAACATCCACTTTCTCATCTTTAAGCGCCTGATATACCAGACTGTCATCCATTTTTTTGATCTTGTCTTGAGGGACGCTGAAGTCATATAACTCCATGAGCGTTTTTAGTCCGTCAGGTCGTTCATAAAATTCTGGCCCGACACCGATGATCAGGTCACCGTTGTGTTCATTAATAAATTTGCCAAGATCGCTTATCGTTGCAATGCCAAGATTTTTAGCCTGTTCTTTCCTCATCATCAGGGTATAAGTGTTATTGAATTGAACTATATCCAACCAGACCAGCCCTTTTTCCCCGTCTCTCTTTTTGACCCATTCGTAGCATTTTTCCTGGTCCGTCATAATATCCTTGTCATCCTGCTTGTTGTACACGGTATAGGATGTGCCTGTATATTCATAGTAAAGATCGATCTGACCGCTCTCCAAGGATTGCCGCACGACTGTTGAACCAACACCTGTCTTTAATTCAACGTTGAACCCGTTTTTTTCGAGCAATATCTTGGCCATTTCCGGAAGTATATATTGCTCCGTGAAATTTTTTCCGCCGATTATCAACTTTTTTTCAGAGGAACTCTCGGCGGATAAAAAGGGCAGAGCAAAAACAGCAACCAGGATAATAAACGAAACAATTTTATTGATTCTTTTCATTTTTTCCTCCAATCTGTGATGACTGATTTGAATGCACTATGATCCTTCCTCCCTGTGCCGAAGACCTTTAGGGATAATTGCTAATCCCATCAATTCACAGACATAATCGGCAAAAAGTGCGAGAAGTGTAGTGGGAATGGCGCCTGCCAGCAGTTTATCCGGCCTCATCAACGCTATACCAGTAAAAATATGGTCTCCAAGACCGCCGGCTCCGATGAGAAACGCCAGGGCTGCTGTCCCTATATTAATCACAATGGCAATCCGGAACCCTGTGAGTATGACCTTCATGGCGTTCGGAATTTCTATCTCGATGAGAATCCTTAAATTCGGCATCCCCATTCCCTTTGCCGCATCAATGATCCACGAAGGAACAGAATTTATACCTGCAAGGGTATTTCTGGCAATGGGCAGTACTGAATAGATAAACAGCGCAAAGACCGCGGCCTTGAAGCCTATACCAAGAAAACTCATTGCAATGGCAATAACCGCCAGGGAAGGAATGGTCTGGCCCAGACCAATAATATACATAACGATTCCCGCATATTTTTTTAACCTCTGTCTTGTAAATATGATACCCATTCCCAGGCCTGCAATTGAAGCCATAAACATGCTTGCAAACACCATGACTATATGCTGGATAACAAGGTGCAGGGTGTAGTCCAGCTCTGAAGGGTCTGACAGGTATTCTATGAGACCGGCCCTTTCCATTGAAACACCCACGGCCAGCAATATTGCAAGCATCGAAAAGCGATAGATGTTACCAAAGGCATAATTCATCAATTGATCTCTCGTGATATTATAATACCTTTAGGCGTAAGGACCCTTTCTATCAAAGCCATAAACAGATCAGCGAAGATTGCTAATGCAGCCACGAGAATCGCTCCCGCAAGTATCATCTCTTCATAAACTCGTCCTATTCCCTGCTGAATAAATACGCCCAGGCCGCCGGCCCCTATATAAGCCGCTATTGTCGCTATGCCGATATTCATAACAGTAGCGACTCTAATTCCCGCTATGATTACCGGGATTGCCAGTGGGATTTCAATCTCTTTCAATCTTTTCCAGGTCCCCATGCCGATTCCTCTGCCGGCCTCCACAAGTTCAGGAGGCACATTTTTAATGCCTATGTAAGTATTCCTTATAATCGGCAACTGACTATAAAGGACAAGGGCTATAACCGCCGGTACCTTTCCAAGGCCGTATCCGAACACAGAAAGAATCGGAAGCATCAGGCCAAAAAGCGCTATTGACGGAACAGTCATCAATATATTTGCTGTGTTTATTATCTTATGCGCAAGCCGTTCATTCCTTGTAATGACGATGCCCGCGGGAACGGCGATTATGATCGCAATAAATATTGAAAAAGACACGATCCAGATGTGCTCCAACGTCAGCAACCAGCATCTGCCGGCATTCTTATATATGAAGTCAATAACGCTCATATTCCAAAGTTTTTATCTGTCGCTTTGTGCATAGACATCGAGTATTATTTTCTGGATATCCGAGTAGCTTACCGTTCCTGAGAGATTTCCATTGTGATCTACAACAGGAAGATATCCTACGCCGTTAATAAGAAGGTAAGATAATACATTCCTGAGTGAATCCTCCTTATTTATTATCCCTGAAAACGGTTCAACGAGATCTTTCAATTTTGCGTCACCCTCAATCAAAGATTCGGGGAGGAGATAGCCTACAGGCTTTGATTGATTGTGCACAATTAATGATTCAAACCTATTGTCACTAAGAAAATTATATGCTTCCCGGGAACTTGCCGATACCCGAATTATATTAGCTGGCTCTTTCTCCATAGCCTCCCCTGCGCTCAGAATCCCGAGTACCTTAAGGATGCGGTCAGATCCCACAAAATCCGTTATGTATTTATTCGCCGGACAGGTCAGGATTGCTTCAGGTACATCATACTGAATGAGCTGGCCGTCTCGAAAAATGGCAATCTTATCACCCATCTTTATGGCCTCATGGATGTCGTGTGTGACAAAGGCAATGGTTTTTTTAAGATCCCCCTGAAGCTTCAGAAATTCGTTCTGTATCTCTTCCCGGTTAATAGGATCGATTGCCCCGAATGGCTCATCCATTAAAAGGATATCAGGATCGGCCGCGAGGCAGCGGGCGACCCCGATCCGCTGCTGCTGGCCACCTGAAAGCTCGGTTGGATAACGGTCCCGAAATTTGCCGGGATCCATTTGAAGCATCATAAGCAGATCGTCAGCTCGCTGCCTGGTTTTTTTTTCATCCCATCCCAGCAGACGGGGTACAATGGCAATGTTGCCATATATGGTTTTATTCGGGAAAAGACCTATCTCCTGAATAGCGTAACCCATGGACTGCCTTAGCTTTACCTCGTCCCAGTCCATTATATCCTGTTCCTTGATTGTGATATTGCCGCTCGTCAGGGAAACAAGGCGATTTGTGAGTCTCAGCAGTGTAGTCTTCCCGCAACCGGACGGTCCTAAAAAGGCGACCAGATGGCCTTTTTTAATATCAAAGGTTACATCTTTGACTGCGGTTATCACATCGTGGCCGTCCCCAAAAATCTTATTAACTCTTCTGTATTGAATCATGATTTGATCAATTTTCTTAAATAGCGCCGTCTCCTGTTTTACATTTTCAGTCTCATCCCGTCATAGGCGAAGAATATGCGGACTCCTAGCAGCCTGTCGGCCAAAGTCCGACAGGCTGCTAGCTCCAAGGAAAAGGGCTATTTGACTCCGGCAGGAGTTCCCCCTTTTCATATCTATCAAACCGGAAGGGGGCCAGCAAAGCCTGTTTTTCTCCCATGATTTCCTTGGCGACCAGCTTCCCAACGCCGATCATCTTATAACCATGGCTGGAATCCGCTATCAAATAGCAGTTCTCCTTAAACACATCAAAGACAGGAAAATTATCAGGAGTAAAAGCGCCGAGTCCTCCTGACGGTTCTTTTTTATACATGAGATATTTATCTTCGTATCTTCTCTGACAATGAGCGAGGGCGGAAGTCCATGTATGGGCGAATTCAGGGCCCACAACAAAATCAGGGGAATCAATGCCGTAGGGGTCAACGGCTATATCCTCCTTATCAACAAGATCCGGAGTTGTTCCTCCCTGTATTCCTCTAAAGTGGTAATCAGGTTTATAGTAAATACCCCACATCTGATCGGTAATGAGTGAGTTGTCTTCGCTTGAGTAGAGAGGCGCGTCGGTATCCAGATGAATAACCGGAGGCATTTTCCCCTGGTTGTTCAGCCCATAGGCCGGTTCCACCCCAAGGGTGCCTTCCTGAAGAGACCAATATGTCCACATCCTGACATCGTGGTGGACCTTTCCATCATTATCTTTTACATTAACCGTTCCTGGCAGATCCAGCATCTTCCAGAAGTTGTTGGCCCATGGACCTGCCCCTATGATAACCCAATCGCATTTAATCTTGCCCTTGATGGTTTCAACACCCGTGATGCAGCCGTTGCTTTCAAAACCTTTCAATTCACAGCCGGTCAGTATCCGTACACCCTGTTCTTCAGCCTTGTCCGCCAGGCGATAAAGGGCCTTTGTATTATTGGCGTAACCGCCTCTCTTTTCATGAAGGATAGACGTCGTGCCCCTGGCCCGCCAGTCCTCAAAAATATTCTTTCTCATATATGCGAGGCAGTCTTTCTCACCTTCGATGAATTCCGACTCATAATCGATGTTCTTCTGCCGTTCGTATATTTCATTCACATCTTCATGCATGGATTCCGGAGATATCTGCATGTATCCCACAGGAAGGTACCCGTATCCTTCAGCGTCTTCTTCCCATATCCCTACGCTGTGGGCAATAAGTTCCTGCATGGCCGGCTGATAGTAATTGTTGCGGATAACACCGCAGGCGATCCCTGATGCCCCGGCGCCGATAGCCGTTTTGTCGATGACCAGAATATCCGTGCCCGACCCGCGCCCTTTATTTTTTAATTCAATGGCCAGGTGATAGGCCGTGCTAAGCCCATGCATCCCTGCTCCGATAATGACATATTTATAATGTGATCTTAATGACATTACAGACCTCCTTGATATGTGATTTCTGTCTAAATATCTTTAGTAAATATAGTTTTAGCAGAAATAATATACGACATGAACTGATTTGTCAAGATCATAACCTTCGAGCGCTTATCCAGGCCTCCCGGCCTGGAGGCTAGAGGCCGGAACCGTGCGCTACGTTCATACTCCTCAGTCTTAGGCTATCCAGCGTGCGGGAACCTGTGCTGCGTGAGATTTAATGGTAGATTTTGGTCCTGATTGACGATTTGACCCGGGTTCGAAGCAGCTCTTGCCCAGGAGCCTCAATTGATAACAGACTTTTAAAGATCTTAATTGATCAAAAAAGCACAATTAATTGGTCTTATCTGCACAATTATATTTATTTTATGATCAAATCATAAATCTATATATGTATTAAAATATAAATAAATGATTTTACATACTATTTAATGCTTTATCGTATCAATAAAACGCTTTTAATTCAATATCTTATAAAAATAATATCGTAATATAAAGTAGAAACACTAATAAATCATAGATTGGCATTAAAATTGTATTTAATGTCTATATTCTACCTTATGAGGATCTTTAATTGGTTTTATATTGCTTGATTGAGGGATCAAGTGATATTTATTGAACACATTCGGTGAATGTGTAAGGCAGGGAGCCGGTAATCTAAATCTATAAAGAAGAACAGGAGGACAAAATGAAAAGAAAGAGAACAATGATGTTAATTTTTGCAGCAGCCGTGTTTTTCATTGCATCCATCTCAACCGTGGCACTCTCAAGCGAAAGTGAAACAGGAAAGATAGATTTAAACAAAGCAACAGTGGAAGAATTGCTTTCATTAAAAGGAATAGGGCAGGCGTACGCGGAAAGAATTGTGGATTATCGTGAAAAAAACGGTCCTTTTAAAAATATCGATGATATCTTAATGGTGAAAGGCATCGGAGAAAAGACATTTGAGGCGATCAAGGATCAGCTGATTATCACAGGAGAAACTCAAGAATAGAATTATGGCTGCCTTATGGAATCCTGCCGTCCATGAGGCAGCCCTATTAATTAAGCCTTTCAACTCAGCAACTTAGCCTCCCCTATACCGCTGTTTAACAATCTCCAAACTTCTTGACTTCCTGATCTTTTAACTGATAAAAGTCTAAAATGTTTCCATTAAAAGACGAGAACCCGACTTACCATAAATCGTTCGCTACGTTCACTATTATCGGATTGAATGTCCTTGCATGGATATTTGTTCAGGGCGTGGGCTTTAATCCTCACCTGGCGATTTCAGTCTGCAAATATGGATTAATCCCCGGTGAACTGTTCGGAAAGATTTCCCCCGGGACCCAGGTGCCCATGGGTGCCGGACTGGCATGCGTTGTGGGCAATGACCCCAAATTGATGACGCTTATTACTTCAATGTTCATGCACGGCGGATGGCTTCACATTATAGGAAATATGTGGTTCCTTGCGGTGTTTGGAGATAATGTTGAAGACGTCCTTGGACCGGTTAGATTTATCTTTTTTTATCTCCTTTGCGGATTATCAGCCGCGGCCGCGCAGATGATCGCCAATCCGGCAAGTCCTGTGCCGATGGTAGGGGCTTCAGGAGCAATTGGAGGCGTAATGGGGGCATACGCGCTCATCTTTCCGAGGGCCCCGGTGCATATGCTTATATTTTTCGGCTTTTTTTTTACAAGAGTCGTTGTCCCCGCTGTTTTCATACTCGGGTACTGGTTTTTCCTCCAGTTATTAGGGGGTCTTGTGAGCAGCGGCGGTTCGGGTGGCGTGGCATTCTGGGCGCATATCGGTGGGTTTTCAGCGGGAATTGTATTGATAAAAATCTTGTGCAACAAGAGGAGGTTAAGTGAGTGCAGATTGAGAAAAGGGAGAACAAATTCAATATTACGCAGGGTGAAATAGTGGAAGAAAAAGATAATCAGGATTCCCAGGCAGAAGAGAGTTTCGAGGAACTTTTAAATAAGACCGAAATAAGGCCCATATACTTCAAGCCCGGTGAAAAGGTCAGCGCGGTGGTCTCAAAAATAGACCGAGAATGGGTCTTTATCGATCTGGGGGGAAAGAAAGAGGGTTCTATCGCCGCGAACGAGTTTTCAGATGAAAACGGGGAAATGACAATCAAAGAGGGGGAAATGGTAACCGCCTATTTTCTCTCTTCACGAAATAATGAAATGCTTTTCGCGACAAAACTGTCGGATGAAACAACCGGGGGAAGGTACCTTGAAGAGGCATACCATAGCCGAATTCCCGTGGAAGGTCTTGTCGTAAAAGAGATTAAAGGCGGTTATGAGGTAAAAATTTCAGGTCATGTAAAGGCTTTCTGCCCATATTCGCTTATGGGCGCACAAAGAGATGCTGAAAATGAACAATACATCGGACAACGTATGACTTTCAAGGTTATTGAGTATGGCGAAAAGGGTCGAAATATAATCCTTTCCAATAAGGCTGTGATTGAAGAAGAACGAACAAAACAGAGAGAACTCCTGAGAGAAAGAATTGAAGAGGGGATGACGATTACGGGCGAAGTGACCTCGATCAAGCGATTCGGAGCATTTGTTGATATAGGCGGGATTGAGGGTTTAATCCCCCTTTCTGAGTTGTCCTGGGGCCGGATTAATGACGCCAGTAATATCCTGCATGAGGGACAGAAACTGGATGTGGTAATCACGAAGCTGGATTGGGAGAATGATAAATTTACTTTCAGCCTGAAGGACGCTTTGCCTGACCCATGGGAAGATATAAACGACAAGTATCCTGAAGGATCAGTACACAGGGGCAGGGTCTCGAGGCTCGCAAAATTCGGGGCTTTTGTGACCCTGGAGCCCGGGATCGACGGACTGATTCATATCTCGGAGCTTGGAAAAGGCAAAAGGATTAACCACCCGCGGGAGATAA
The DNA here is from genome assembly GCA_016932235.1 of Deltaproteobacteria bacterium. The sequence continues at coordinate 11,451 of JAFGDF010000244.1, forward strand.
TTGAAGAAGATCAGGAGATTGACGTAATCATTCAAAAAGCGGATGAAAAAGGGAGACGCCTGTCCCTTCAATTGGCAAATACTGACCAGGACGATGAGATATCGGACTACAAAAATCATATAGCGAAAACAAGGGGAGATTCATCAGGCTCTTTCGGTACGCTTGGAGATTTGCTGAATGCCAGGCTGAAAAATAAAAAATGATAAAACCTGGGACCGCCTGTTATTTTTGTTGTCCCTTCCTTTTTTTCATATTATCCTTGTCCGTGACTGAAGACTTGGGCCACGGCTTCATGCATAAACCCGACATGCTGCATGGTCTTAGACATGTAATGCACATCCTGTTGTTGGGTTTCTTTTTCCTGGCTGTTTTCGCCTTGTTGCTGCGTGATTTCGTATTCATCAGTTGATTAGCACTCGATTTTTTAACACGAAAATAAAGTTTAACAATGTCGGCATATAATTCAACGTTTTCTCTAAAGACCGTGGCCTGAGACCACATGGTGCTATTTTCATGCATTGTGGAGGCCCATAGGGCCATGAGTGTTTAATTGGAGTATATGGGATTGACTCTAGCCTGTCAAATCAAATCTTGTGAGCCTCGATTGAACTCCTCGTCCACAAGTCCCGCTGCGGGGAGAGTCAATTTAGCGTAACTGAGTTGCCGCCATGAGCCATCAGATAAATTTTTCAGACACCCTCACCAGGTCTACCTTATTCGACGTTGTAGAAACAGGGAAACTGCCCGGTATTCTTGCTTATGGTCACAGGCGTGTTTGCGAATCGGGGCTTACGCTATTTCGCGAAGGGGACCCGGCCGGTCAATCCTATCTGGTCTTAAAGGGCCGTCTTAAATTGAGTAAGCTGCATGAGGATGGCAAAGAAGCCATCGTTCGCTATATCAACACCGGTGAAATTACGGCTTTGGTCTCTGCTTTTCATGGAAAAAATTATCCGGTGACGGCACAAGCCGTCGGCCTCTCCGAAGTTATTGTCTGGGACAGGGAAAGTATGCTGGAGCTCATGACAGCTTATCCGAGATTAGCGATCAACATGCTGCGCGTGGCCGTTGAGCGTCTGGATGATATTCAGAACCGCTATCTGGAATTAAACGCGGAGAGGGTGGAACAGCGAATAGCGAAAGCGCTTCTGCGTATCATGAAACAATCAGGACGCGCGATCGATGAAGGCATCCTGATCGATTTCCGTCTCAGCCGTCAGGATCTTGCCGATTACACAGGCGCTACCCTATACACCGTGAGCCGCACCCTAAGCAGCTGGGAACAAAGGGGATGGATCGTGTCGGGCCGCGAACGTATTGTTGTGGCCGATCCCCACGCCCTGGTGGCCTTTTCGGAAACGGGTTGACTGGCCGCGTGTTTATTTCGATATCGTCGTGACAACTGTTTCTTGACAAATGACTTATCACCTCTTCATCCCCTATTTGCGCCGGCACAAAGACATGTTTTCGCAGATCTTGTAAAAGTTTAGGTTGGTACCTATCGGGCTGATGAAAAAACTGAATAAATCTGCATCCTGATCTTGCGAGATTAGATTTCAAACTCATTTAAGAAATAGGTTTGTCCATAGGTTTTTGATATAATGAGAATAAACCCGAATTAAGGAGTAAAAAATGAAAACAGAATGTGTTTCTCTCCTCATTGTATTTTTCTCGGTAGTTCTCATGTTCATGATAACCGCATGTAACTCCAATGGAATACAGTTTAAGTCCGCCCAGGAACAAGACCCCTTGCCGGATGGTGGAACCGCCTGGACTCCTGAGATTGACAGATCGGAGAGAAGCCTGATTAATCCTCCCGATAAAATCCCCTGGTTTTCCGGGATATTATTACGGCAGGCAGAGAAAGAATTTAAAAAAGAACTTCTTCCCGGCAGAATATTGACCTGGTCTACAGACCTGGGTGTAGCTTCCGGTTGTTTGGAATACTTTATAGAAAAAGGGGCGAAAAAGATCCTGGAACCACGTCTGCTTTGCCTGCTCAGGATGCAGGTTTCCTATTATGTATCCTGTCCCTTTGCGATAGATGTTAATTCTGCGGAATATAAAGATTCCCGGATAACCGAAGAGGAGTTACAAGGGCTCCAGGGTCTGAAGGAACTCGATACGATCGAGAGCTTTGCTGAAGGAGAATTGGTCGCGCTGAAATACGCGGTTGCCCTTTCCAAGACGCCAGTAAGTTTTTCAGGGGAATTACTGGAAGATGTTCGCCGATTATTTTCCAACGAGGAGATTGTTGCCATCGCCGGTCTTTCCGCAAAGGTCAATTACTGGGCCCGACTGATTGAGGCATGGAGGATAAAACCCGCGGGGTATACGGATGATCCTCTTTTAAGGCTTGATCAGTACAACACTTATGAATCATCAAAGTAAAAACAGACTATTGAACAAGAAAAGGCATGGGCTATTTTCAAAAGGGCATTTCGATGACTAATAAGACAAGATTAAGCCATGATCAAGAGGAAAGCCATGAATAGAATATCCAAAGGATTTTTAAAGATCCTGCCCATTCTGGCGGCGCTTTTAGCGGCGGCCTATCTGGTTGCCCATAAACCGGGCCCAACGCAAAAACAGGCGGAAGAATCAATCAGTTCGCTTCGGGTAATTAAGACGGCGCCCGTTGATCTGGAGCCTCTTGTTATCGGCTATGGGGTTGCACAGCCCGGAAAGGTATGGGAGGCAGTTGCAGAGGTTAGAGGCACAGTATCATCTATAAATCAGCGCTTGAAACCCGGGGAACTGATTAAAGAAAAAAGCGTATTGATCCGGATAGATCCCACGGAATACGAACTGGCGATAACTCGATCGGAAGCAAATGTTGAAGAAACCAAGGCTAAAATCAAGGAACTTGCCGAGGAGGAGAAGAATACCCGAAGGTTGCTCGCGATTGAGCAACGATCTTTAGAGCTTGCTCAAAAATCCCTTGAGCGAAAACTTGAGGCGCTAAAAAACAACACCCTTCCGCAAGATACCGTGGATCGTGAGGAGAGGAACTTTCTCCAGCAAAAACAGAGTGTGCAGCGGTTGGAAAATATCCTTGCCTTGATACCCTCAAAGCTAAAGACCTTGAGTTCCGGCCTTGCCGTTCATCAATCCAACCTCAAACAGGCGAGGATGGATCTGGCAAAAACAACCATAATCGCGCCCTTTGACTGCCGGTTAGGTGACGTAAATATTGAAGCCGGGCAGTTTGTGCGGGCCGGCCAGGCCCTTTTTAAGGCCCACGGTACCGCGGTCACAGAAGTTGAGGCCCGGTTTAGGATTGAAGATCTTCTTAATCTCTTGAGTGAAGAGATGCGCAGGCGGTTTCAGCCGGGTCTGAGCGCCGGTGAGTTCGAACAGTTATTTAGTGATGTTCGTGTCCTTGTCAGCCTGCAGAGTGGTGACTGGTCCGCGCAATGGGAAGCCCGGATAGAAAGATTGCGTGAGGCTGTGGATTCCAAAACCAGGGAAGTCAAGATAGTGGTTTCCGTTGACCGTCCCTATGAAAAAGCCATACCCGGTGAACGCCCGCCTCTAA
>JAFGDF010000245.1 GCA_016932235.1 Deltaproteobacteria bacterium
TGTATGAAAAATACGAACAGGATTGTTTCAAGCGACTGGACGGAAGTTTTTCGTGCGCTATCGTGGAGAAGGATGATGAGGTCATACTTGCCAGGGATCATGTAGGGGCAAGGCCTCTCTTCTTCGGTAGAAACGACAGTAACTTTTATTTCAGCACCGAGATGAAGGCCCTCAAAGACCACGTGCAGTTCAATATCGAGGAACTGCCTCCCGGGCACATTTTGAGCTCCAAGAAAGGTTTGAAACCTTTCTCGGCCTTTTCACCGGATGTTCCTGAACCTACGGATCTCAGAGAGGCCGCTAAGATCCTTAGAGATCTGCTGATAGATGCGGTCCGGAGGCGTATGGATGACGTGAATGCCGTTTCCCTGAGCGGAGGGCTGGACAGCTCAATCATCGCGGCAATTGCAAAGGAATTCAACCCAAATCTCCACCTCTTCACTGGTATAGTACAGAAAGCGCCCGGTCCGGACCTGGAAAATGCAAAGCTTATGGCCGATTTTCTGGGTATGGAACATCACATCTATGAAATCACGGAGGATGATATAATCAAATTTTTACCAGAAGCTGTCTGGTATCTGGAAAGCTTTGACGAAGATTGCATATCCGGGATCATTTCAAATTATTTCGTAGCCAAAAATGTGAAGGAATACTCCAATGCCGTGTTAGTCGGAGAGGGCGCGGACGAGCTCTTCGGCGGTTACCGGATGGTCCTTAAAAACCCGAAAGTAAAGAGCAACGAGCAAAGAGAGCGTCTTGCCCAAAAGCTACTTGATATCTCCTATAACACGGCTTTAAGGCGTCTGGATCGGGCCTGGATGGCCAATGCCGTGGCTTACAAAACCCCGTTCCTTGATACCAGGATCGTGGCCTTTAGCAAGAAGATTCCAATGGCATGGAAGATTTACGGGGAAAAACAGATAGAGAAATATATTCTAAGAGAGGCGTTCCGGGATATGCTTCCCGAAAAGATCGCCAATCGTGAAAAACTTCGCTTTGCCATGGGTACGGGCATGGACGATGTAATGGATGATCTTGTTTCCAATATCATTGATCCAGAGGAGTTTAAACACAGGCCCAAGGCGGCATACGGTCTCCCATTCGCGTCTTTTAAGGAACTCTACTACTATGATGAGTTTTTACAGCTCTTTCCGCCTTCTTACGAACAGCAGACCGTTAGATGGGATCCTTTTAAATAAGTCTGCACCTTTTTATTTAACAACTTCAGGCCGGAAAGGTTTTACGACTCCCCGTAATGCCCTTAGCTTAAGGATTCCGTGTACCCGGCTGCCCGGGACAAGGCCCATGGTACTCAGGTGATCACGGTTGATTTCCGCGCACAGGGTTTCCTTGCCCACTTCAATCGTCACACGGACCCCGTCTTCGTTTTCCTGAAATTCTCTGACCCGTCCGGTAAACCGATTAATCGGGGGACCAGGCGGTGGTATGGGTGAAATATAGACATCCCGCGGCAGAATGGCGATGTGTGAAAGTTCACGATCTTCGTCCGGAACCAGGATTTTTAACCCGGCCCATTGAACCTGCACCAGGCCGTTTTCCAGAGATACCTGATCCCGGCACTTCAGCAGGTTGGGCTTTTCCAGAAATCCGCCGTCAATGTCGCGATCGAGCCATATCTCGTCAGGTCGTGCTGTCTGCTCCAATCTCCCGTTTCGTAAAACAGCGATGCGGTCACCCAATTCATGTGCTTCTTGCATGTTGTGTGTAACAAACAGAGAGTTCAGGTTCAGCCGTTTTTGCAGGAATCTGAATTCCTGTCGCAGAAACCTCGCCGTGCGGAAATCCAGGCTCGCGAAAGGTTCATCCAGAAGGAGAATTTTAGGCATGCCAACAACAGCTCTGGCCAGTGCGGCCCGCTGTTTTTCACCACCGCTCAACTCTTCCGGGAGCCGGTCACAGAAACTGTTTATTCGGAAAAGGTTCAATATCTCTTCGGCCCGGGCCTGTTTTTCCCGGATGGTCAAATCCAGACGTTTCATGCCCAACAACAGATTTTTTTTGACGGTCAGGTGCGGGAACAGAAGCAGATCCTGAAACACATACCCAACCCGGCGTTTATGGACCGGCAGGTGTTCGACTGGTTTACCGTCAAAGGTTATAATGCCCTGATAGGGGACAAGTCCGGCCAGGACATTAAGCAATGTGGTTTTGCCGGATCCGGAAGGGCCGACGATAGCCAGCAGTTCGCCGTTTATGATATCCAGATCGATTTTTTTAAGGATAGAATTACTTATTTTACAAAGGCTGATATCGGTCACGATCAGATCCCTTCTATCGGAGTTCCGGCGTTACGATCACGGCTGATCCATTTCAGGACAATGAGAAGGATCAGGCCTGAAAAAAGAAGAAGCAGCGCACAGGCGAGGGCCAGGCCAAGTTCGCCGCTGCTGATGTTCAGATAGACCGATATGGGCAGGGTGGCGGTTTTGAAACGGGTCGCTCCGGCGACCATGAGCGTTGCACCGAATTCCCCAAGTGCCCGGGCCCAGGCGAGAATCATGCCGGACAGGAGACCTTTCCGGGCAAGGGGGAGGGTGACCAGGAAAAAGACCTGAAAAGGGGAAAGACCTAAAGTATATCCGGCCAGCTCATACCTGCTGTTAACTGCCTCGAAGGCTGCCCTGCAGGATCTGATCAAAATCGGCAATGCGATAAAGATCTGGGCGGCGACTGCACCCCAGGGGGTGAATATAAGCCGAAGTCCAAAATCAGCCAGTATGCCGCCTATCCAATGCTCCCCGAACAGGAAGAGCAGACCCACACCGGCCACGAGTGGGGGCATGACAAGAGGCAGGTCAAGCAGGAGATCAATCACTGTTTTGCCGAAAAAGTTTCTCCGTGCCATCAGGTAGGCGGCAGGTATGCCGAGAAGAATTGAGAACGATACGGCCATCAGGGATGTGGTGAGGCTCAGGCGCATGGAGAACAGGATCTCGGCGGAGGAGACAGCCTGGAAAATTTCCGATGGTGTCACTTGAAATATCAGGGCGGCCATGACACCGATGACGGAGAGGATGATGATAATCAGTGGTAGAGAAAAAAGACGTTCCATAATCCACCTATTTTTTAAGGGGAAGGAAACCGAAATTTTCAAAGATCCTGATTGCCCCGGGTGAGGCCAAAAAATCCCGCAGGGCGGTTGCCGCCTTCAGGTCGGAAGTGGTAGTCAGTACAGCCACGGCAACGATCTCGGCCTCAAAATATGGATCGGGAATCGGGATGATATCCAGCCGGTCTCTATACTGAAATGCATCGCTTCTCCCTATAATTGATGCATCCACATTCCCTTCAGCCACATAAAAGGCAAGCTGTTTAACCGTGGCCCCATAAACGACGATGTTGGCCAGTATCCTATCCTTCAGATCGGAACGCTCCAGGATCTTCATGGCAGTCTTGCCGAAGGCCATGGCTTTAGGATCACCCATGGCCAGGCGGACCCCTGGCCTGGACAGGTCTTCGAATCCGGTCACCTTGTCTGATTTTTCCTTGTTGACCGCTATGACCGGGGTATGGGCCACCAGAGGCTTCCAGCTATGGATCTTGCCGGTGGATTGAAGCTTTTCAATATAGAAAAAAGCCCCGGGCATGAATAGATCGCCCTGTCCGGAGGCTGTGATCCGGGCCAGCAGGCGACCACCGCCGTCATAATCTACTACGATGGAATGTCGGGTTTTTTTCTGAAAATCTTCCACAAGCATATCCACGGGCTGTCTGAAACCCGCTCCGGAAAAAAAATGAAGTTCCGATGCCAAACCCAAAACAGGGAGCATATTGGTTAAAAATAGGAAAACGGTAATAATAATGTGCTTCATTAGTTATTCCTTTTTGTTTTTCCGGTCTTAGGATGGGATCGGTCGAATAGGGGGCAAATCTTCATTATGGCATGACTCTAAATTTTTAGCGGCAAATGAGTATATTTAATTATATCAAAAATGAAGGTTTGACCATTCAACTACAACTATACGGACCTGGCGCAGAAACGGTCCCACCCCATAAGGTATGCCGGACCGGCGACGGTTGTACCATAAAAGATTAACGGTTTTCTGGGAAGGAATCGGCCGATGGTGTTGTTGACCACGGTGGTACCCGTAACCAGGAGCAGGTCGGCCCACTCCATGGCTTTGTCTGTTGTTTCAGGCCCTTCAATTATGATCCCGTACTTTTCACTGCCGATATTGTCGGGATCCAGGTCAAGAAGACGAAGGGGGAAAGCACTTGCGAGAGTTTCCGCAATACGTGGCTGAAATCCGACCTGTAATATCTTCACCCTGCCGAAGAGTTCATCGATGTACGATGCCATATCCTCTGCGCATTCAGAGGGACCCTGGTCCCGGCAGTGGACGGTCCCATTGATAAGACCGAGATGCCTGATTACCGCGTTTAAAGCGGCCACAAATACCGCACGGCGGTAGTTGTTCTCCATCGGCATGCTGAGAATCTCGGCCAGGGTACCTTCAAAATCTCCGAAAAGGTCTGTGAATGCCTGGCCCAGGGCGCCCCGGAATTCCGCCTGCATAAGGCGTTCCTTGCCTTTCTGGAGAGGAAAGTCGTCACCTTCCGGATTGCCGATAGCCTCTTCAGTGGACAAGGTCCTGGCCCGGACCGCGATCTTTTCATCAAGGAGATTGTTTTTGCGAAAGATCTGCAAGCTCCTGTCTTTCAGTTCATCATAGATATTGGTCATTTCCTACCCTAAATGATTTGTAAATATTCATAATTCGATTGTATTATAAAAACTGAATTTTACCCGGCCATACATAGTATGAATATATACTCCAGCATAGAATATTCTAATATGGAAATCAATGGAAAAATGCGTTTACGGAAATTGTGTTATTGATGATCAGTAACTTTATTAATTTGAACAAACATTGTCCTATTGACGGGAAGGACTTGTAACATAACCGAGCCGGAGGCCCTTCACGCGGATTTATTCATATAGTTCAAAAAGATGATTTTACTATCTGTTCAAATAGGTAAGGTAGGGGATAAGGGCTTTGTTCTTGTTAGTGGATGTGCCGTCATAGGTTATGGATACGATGGGGACTCCGGTTTTCTTCTCTATCTCACCGGCCATTGCCTCGGTGACCAGAGAAGGACAGCAGAAGGCGGGACTTGCCTGAACAAACAAAGCAAGATCAGGGTATTGCTCCTTTAAATAAAATATCTTCAAAAGATTGTCCATTGACTCACCAGTGTGTTCGATTCTGAGATTATATTCTGAGAGGATATTCCGAGGACTTTTATCATATTCAGGCGCAGGATTATCCAAAATTTTATCGAAATAGGTTTGATAGATCTTTTCCAGCCTTGTTACAGTGGACATCAATGCCTTTGAAGACAGAACTTCCAGATACTTACCTTCAAAAAACCATTTTTTAAGATATGCCCCGGCGATCATTTGTACATAAGAGCTGTAAGGAGTTATGATCGCTTCACCATTATGATTTTCAATAAAGTGTATCAGATCCTGGTTCATAACATCATTATCCCGAACATACAAATCACCGAATATCGCTACCTTCGGCTTCCGGCCCTTTGATATTTCGATGGCCTCAAATGAGGAAATCACCTCGGAAAGTGTCTCCTCTTTTGAACTATTTCCGAGAAAGGCATCGATTAAAAGATCCACATTCTCTTTGAGCACCCTGTCCGTTGTCCCTTTTTTCTTTTCATAGGGCCTGATCCTGCATCCGATTTTTCGGATAAAACCTCCGAACATATATGCAAAATAGGTGTTTAAGGGCAATTTTAAGGAAATGTCGATAAATGACATAGTCCCCACATATACTCCAGCCTTTTCCATACCCTTCCCATAGGAATCAAAGAGTCTCTTCAGGTGATAAGGAAATAGGCCTATATTACAGGCTATCTTTGAGGAAACCATCCATAAAAGACTTTTTCCGGGATCAAGATCATGCTTTTTCACATAATCAATAAACTCCTGTGCAATGATATTGATGGGGATGCACTGTCCGGTGTTATGACGCAGGCTTTTCTGGATGACTGTTTCGGACTCTTCCATTAATCTCGCATCGATTCCCTCTCTCGTAAGATTCGCGACCATCAATTTAAGTGTTATATCATCCCAGTTTGGAATTATCAGGGTCTTGTCAAAAAGCCCTTTCTCTTTTGCTGGAAGGATTGACTGTGCATGATACGGAACCTTTTTTACAGTCAGGTTAGAATGGTGATTTTTAAAAGAGCGAATGGCGGCTTCAATCCTTGTATCATATCCCACACTCGATTCGTGTTCATCCAATTGAAGTATAAGGTACGGTTTTTCATGGGCCTCCATGATCCTCTTGAAATAGTCTATGGCAAAGGAATCCGGTGAGCACCTGAAGGATGTCACCAGAACCGGATAAATACCTCTGGACCGGGCAACAACCTGAGCTGCTTTGAGGATTTCCGAGGCGTAATGCCAGTGCATTTCGGTCAGAAGCCTTTGGATCGGTTTCATGTCTTCGCCGGAACAGGATACCATGTCCTGATAGAAGGTCGGGATACCGAGTGATGAAAATATATCTGGAATCCCCCTGTTCATAAACCCGGAGAGAACCGTGTAGGGCCTTCCCAGCAGGACCACGCATATCTCTTTTCCCTTTCGGGATTCACTTTCGTATATCTCTTTCCATTTCATTAGACAGGATTCTCTATATTGACATGCCTTATCATATGCCCTGGAAACATCCATGAAGCTGTAACGGGAAGCCGTAATGGATTTCAGCATGGAGTAGAGTTCAATCTTTGTGTGAAACAGACCATGGATGGAATGGACAAGGGGGGTGAGAAAACGTTTTCTATCCTTTCCGTGTCCTGCCAGGGATACAAGAGAAGGTGAAAACTGTGTGTAGTAGCAGAACTGACGTCTAATACCTTTCTCGTCAGCCTTTTTCTCCAGGTAAAAAGGAAGGAAAACAAAGTCGGATCTGTCCATCAGATGGTGGGCATGGCCGTGAAGGGCCGCCATCGGAGCACAGAATTCCGCGTTTGCTATGTGTTTGCCTTCCTGGAGGGCTTCGCTGTAATCATCACTTGTAACGGTCCTGATTGATAAGGTGTCAAAAAACTTTTGCCAAAAGGGTAGGTCCTCGAAAAGGTGAAGGGCGGCCGGAATGCCGATAATGATTTTTTCTGAATACTCTAAAACAGTTTCACGGGGGAAAATATTTTTTCTCTCTTTAAGTAAATCGAAGCCTGAAAGATTTTTATTGATATATCGCTTTGTATCGTATTCCCTGCCGCACAGAAATCCATAAGCGACCTTTCCATCTTCCATATCGGCAACCGTTATCTTGCAGTGATTGGCACAGAGTTCACATACTTCAGACGTCACGGTTATTTGTTTCTTATAAAGGTCAATACCGCGGAATCCGGTTTTCTCTACGCCCTGGTCTAAAAGAGTAAGAGCGGCCCCGTATGCCCCGGTTAAATGGCAATATTTTGAAACGTGAATGGGTTTTTGAAGCCGTTGTTCAAAGGCTGCCACAAGGGCGATGTTTTTTGCCGTTGCCCCCTGGAATGTTATATTGTTCCCTATTGCATCTTCAACGGCCACTTTCGTGAGGTAGTTTTCCCTTATGGCATGAAGCACGGATGCAAGAAGTTCATCCACACTATAGCCTTCAGAGAGATAATAGTTCATGTCCCTTTCCATAAATACCGTGCATCTGTCGCTGACAATGGGAGACCTTTGCCCTTGGGTCCTCGATGAGTAATCCTTCAATGGACATTCCAGTTTCCGGGCCTGCTCCTCAATAAAGCTGCCTGTCCCGGCAGCGCAAACGTTATTCATTATAGAAAAAGTGACCCTGCCGTTTTTTAATGTGGTAAATTTCGAATCCTGTCCGCCGATTTCGATAATGGTATCCACATCCGGATCAATCTCGATGGCAGCGCGCGCGTGGGCCGTAATCTCGTCAATGACGATATTGGCCCCGATAATTTTTCCCGCAAATTTTCTCCCCGCCCCGGTTGTCGCCGCTCCGATAATTCGAAATCCTATTTTCCTTTTTTGAGTCAAATCATGAATGGATGAAAATAATCTCTGGACCGCGGCCACCGGTCTGCCGGCCGTACCGGTATAGAAACCTGCAATTACCCGGCCTTCCGGGGTAAGGAGCAGGGCCTTGGTGCTTGTGGACCCGATGTCAACTCCAAGGAACACCTCATGGTCGGACCGGGACGCTGGTTTTTCATAGATATCCACCTCCACAGGGTATGGAAGCCCGGTATCCGGAAAAATATATTCGTATTGCTCAACGCCGGTGAATTCGGGATAATGGGAAAGGCTCAATTTAAGGGGGTCATGAAAAAATTTTTTTTGAATTGTTTCACGGCTCAGGATATCATCTAACGAATTAAAAGGTATACCCTCCTTTCCATCCGTTTCCTCCATCATGAGAAA
>JAFGDF010000246.1 GCA_016932235.1 Deltaproteobacteria bacterium
AAATCGAAATCGGGATCGGGATCGAAAGAAAATAAAATGACACTTGGATACGAAAAGGTTTATGTCTACCGCCTTTCAATCGGTTATTGCGTGAAGGAAGTCCCCCCCAGTCTATGGATTCAAGGAAGTCGATTCCGATCCCGATATCGATTTCGACCCCGAAGAAACTGACTCCCAAGCGGATACACCGGACGCTCATTCTTCGCACCGGTGATCCTTGCCGATAGTCCATCAAGAAAATTTTCATGACCGGAGATGAGTGATAAGTGCTTCTTTTGGTTGATTATTCCGGTGGCGGCAATTTTTACAAGGAAGAGGAAGCAACCGGAGCTTTTTCAGGTTTAATGGTGGATTTTGGAGACTTGCCTTTGATCGACGGGTTATATAGAATAGCTTTATGCTGCATATCGGAAACTTAAAGATTGAAAATGATCTGATTATGGCACCAATGGCGGGGATAACCAACCTTCCATTTCGCCTTATGGTCAAGGGCCTGGGAGCGGGTCTTGTAACAACGGAAATGGTGAGTGCCATGGGTCTTATGAGGAACCAGAAAAAGACCATGTGCTATATTAAAAGCGACCCTGAAGAAAGACCCCTCGCAGTTCAGATTTTCGGGGCCGAAGCCGGTGTCATGGCCCGGGCTGCGAGTATGGTCGCTGAAGCAGGGGCTGATATTGTTGATATCAACATGGGATGCCCAACGAAAAAGGTTACCAGGACAGGGGCGGGTGCTTTCCTGCTAAGAGACCTGAAAAAAGTTGAAAAGATAATAACAGCCGTAAGACAGGCCTGCCCTGTTCCTCTGACGGTTAAGATAAGGGCCGGATGGTCCCCCGAGGAGATGGTTGCCTGTCAAATTGCACGAGTGGCTTATGATTGCGGAGTTGATGCCGTTACAATACATGCGCGGTTCGCGACACAGGGATACTCAGGTCATGCTGACTGGGGGATTATAGAGAAGGTAAAGGAAGCTATAAATATCCCGGTAATCGGTAACGGTGATATCTTTCTCCCCTTCGATGCCCTCAAAATGAAAAAATTGACCGGCTGTGATGGTGTAATGATCGGAAGGGCGGCTGTTCGGAACCCATGGATATTTGAACAGATAATTCAAATGGAAAGGGGGCTTCCCTTTCAGGAACCTGATCTTGCAAGGCGCAGATCACACATCATGGATCATTTTCGGCTTCTGTCAGATTCAATGGGCGAACGTAATGCGGCATTTTATATGCGGGGACTGCTTCTTAGATATTCAAAGGGTCTTCCTAACAGCGGCTTTTTCAGAGAACATATTACCAGGGTGAAGGATTCCGCATCTCTTGTCTCCACCATGGACAGCTATTTTAATACCTTAGAGGAAAAAAGGATTTGAAAGTCAGACTCGCAAAGACAGCCGGGTTTTGCATGGGAGTACGGAGGGCGATGGAAATGGTCCTTTCCGCGGCAAATAAAGAGGATGGACCTCTTTTCACCTATGGGCCGCTGATACACAATAAACAGGTTCTGGATCTCCTGGAATCAAAAAATGTCAGGACCATTGAAAATATAGAAGAGATAAAGAACCTCAAAAAAGGCACATTACTGATCAGGGCCCATGGTATTCCTCCACTGCAACGCAGGCTCCTCAAAGATACGCCCTTAAAGATAATCGATGCCACCTGTCCCAGGGTGGCAAGGGTCCAGGCAATAATACGTTATCATACAAATAAGGGCAGCACAGCCGTGATAGTGGGTGACAGGAATCATGCCGAGGTCATCGGACTGATGGGGTACAGCAATAATCAGGCGTATGTTATCAGCAGTCCTTCGGAAGTTGAAGGGCTGCCGGAAACCGATCACCTATTTGTCGTCGCCCAGACGACTCAAAATCTGGAATCTTATCACGAGATATCCGAAATAATAAAAGCGCGTTATCCCGGTGCCATAATATTCGACACGATATGCGAGGCGACCGGTGAACGGCAAAGGGAGATAAAATCACTGGCCGCTCATGTGGATGGAGTGGTTGTCGTGGGGGGCTATCACAGCGCTAATACCCGTCGTCTTGTACAGGTTTCCGAAGGGACAGGCACACCGACCTTCCATATTGAAACGGAAAAGGAACTGGAGAGAGATGCCCTTTCAACCATGGAGGTGATCGGTGTAACCGCCGGTGCATCAACGCCGCACTGGATGATAAAAAATGTCGTAAAGGAGATCGAGGCGATTCGCGGCCGCGGAGAAACTCTGATAGGTCGGTGGATAAGAAATGTATCCAGATTTCTGCTTCTGAGCAATTTCATGGCGGCGTCCGGGGCATTTTCTCTGGCTTATGCCGCAGCAATATTATCAGGAAGGAGGCCCGATCTCTTTAATCCCCTCCTTGCTTTTCTATATGTTTACTCCATGCATGTCCTGAATCGTTTTCTGGATAAGGGGGCCGGTACCTATAATGATCCGGATAGGGCGAGTTTTTATTCGAAGCATAAATTTTTTCTGATTGTTTCCGCAATTATATCCATAATGGGAGCGCTGGTCCTCTCCTATCGTCTTGGAATAAGCATATTCCTGATTATGGCAGGTCTGAGCATCCTTGGAATTATTTACAGCATACCTGTCGTCCCGGTAAGCATCAGGCATCGGTGGAAATATTCCAAGATAAAGGATATTCCCGGCTCAAAGACCATATCCGAAGCATTTGCATGGGCCGTCATAATAGCGCTGCCCCCCCTTCTTGAGCCCTTAGGCATTGGATTGGGGTCGGTAATAATTTTATTTCTCGTGGTGCTTTTGATGTCCTATATAAGATCGATATTTTTTGACATGTTCCACGTACAGGGTGATTTGATCGTCGGAGTGGAGACCCTTCCGATAACGCTGGGAGAGAAAAAGACTATTATCCATCTTAAATGGATTATTGTAATAGGGTCCCTGCTGCTTGTAACAGCGCCTTTTTTCAGGCTTGTAACTCTTTTTTCCCTGCTTCTGCTCATCACTTTCGTAACCATAACTCTATGTCTTACCGCATATGAGAATCATCGTATCTATCCCGGCCCGTGTCTTGAGTACCTGATGGAAGGAAATTTTCTGCTTGCAGGTGTCCTTGGTCTGATCTGGCAGGTCCTCTCATGACGGGTGTCAGTGTTGTTATTCCCACTTTCAACAGGCGTGACAGGGTATCCAGGGCCATTTTATCGGTTCTATCTCAAACATTCGGTGATTATGAAATCATTGTAGTGGATGACGGATCTGTTGACGGAACATCAGAGGAAATGAGCGGATTTAAAAATAATATACGATATATTAAAAATTCGGAGACCCGGGGTGTCTCTGCGGCAAGGAATACAGGGATAAGGGCATCCAATTTTGAACTGATCGCCTTTCTGGACTCAGATGATCACTGGATGCCCGAAAAATTGGAGACCCAGGTGAAATTTTTCATGGACAACACGGATGCGGTTGCCTGCCAGACGGAGGAGCTTTGGATAAGAAGAGGTGTAAGAGTAAATCCAGGGAAAAAACATTTGAAGCCTTCGGGAGATATTTTCAGACAGTCACTTAAACTTTGTCTCGTGAGTCCTTCGGCGGTAATGTTGAAACGCTCTCTCCTGAAGGAAGTGGGGCTATTTGATGAGGAATTGCCTGTTTGCGAGGACTATGACCTGTGGTTGAGAATAGGCTGTCGATACAAGATACATCTGATTGAAAAAAAGCTGGTGGTCAAGGAGGGGGGGGCACGGGATCAACTGTCGGCACAATACAAGGGGATGGACAGGTTCAGAATAAAGTCAATGATGAAGCTTCTCAACAGCGGGGAGCTTCGCGGTGATCAGATCGAGGCGGTACAAAGAGAACTTGAAATTAAATGCCGTATATATGGGGAAGGATGTATCAAGCGGGGCAGAAAGGAAGAGGGGGAATACTATCTGCGACTTCCGGACACGGGCAACTTATCAGATAGTTGGGATAATCGAAATCGAAATCGGGATCGCAATCGAAAGAGAATAAAATGACACTTTGATACGAAAAGCGTGATGTCTACTGCAGTCCATGGATTTTAGGAAGTCGATTTCGATCCCGATAGCGATTTCGATCCCGAAGAAACTAAATCCCAACAAGCGGATGCACTGGATGCTTATCCTTCGCGCGTTTTTACAGTTAATCAGTATATTTTATTCTCGAGCATTCTTGCCACGCTCAGAAGATCCGGGGACTTCAGACAGTCGACATCTTTCCAGTCATCAAAGGGATCAATGAGGATGGCATGCATTCCTGCGGAAAGGGCACCGAGTATATCAATATGATACATGTCTCCCACATGTAATGTTTTTTCAGGAACTGAACCGGATAATTCCAGCGCATATTGAAAAAGCCGGGGATCGGGCTTTTCAAATCCCACCAAACCCGAATCTACCACACTATTAAAATAGTGTCTGATCCCTACATTTTCCAGACATTTCTCGACTGTTCCATCGGAATTGCTGACCACCACAAGGTGATACCCCTTCTTGCGAAGTATATCCAGACCCTGTTTCACACCCGGAAGCAGAAAGGACCAGAGGCGCTCGTTTGCTCCAGGGGCCTGAAGTATCGGCAGGATCGAATGGATAATATTATCATGCTCTTCATCGCCCATGCGGGATGTGGCCTCAAGCTTATGCAGGATCTTCTTGAAATAATAGGTGAAAGCGTTTTGGCCCTCGGTTGATTTCAATTTGTTAAGGTTTGCCGAGAAAAAAGGACGGGCCGCGGCCTCTGCTCGCATAAGGTCATCTATATTGCATAATATATCATGCCTCTTTAGTTCCGCCCGGATCCATGCAAAATCCATAGATACCATGGTATTACCGGCATCCAGGAATATGGTTTCAATGAACCGCATTTTCGATGGCAATTGCCGCAAGACTGCTCAGGGCCTTGAGAAGAGAAAGGTCCTCTTTTCGAAAGCCGTAGGGCTTATCGATGGAGGCCACATAGATTACACCTCTGATTTGAGACATGCTTATGAGGGGAACACACATCACGGACTTGATTTTAGATAATTTTAAGGAATCATAGAAATCGGATTTTTCTTCTGCCAGGGGATCCGACAAGATTACGGGATAACCATCCTTTATGACCCGGTCCACAATAGGCCTGCTGTATATGGTGTCGATATCTTCATCGGGATTTCTTAGACGATAAATAACCTCGGTAAATTCCCCCGTATCGCTGTCAAACAGAATAATCACTCCCAGATCGATTCTTTTGAGGAGACTGAAAATGTAGTCGAGGACCTTTTCAAAAACCTCATTCAGATTTGATATCTCCATTAAGGCGGCAGAAACCTTGTTGATTAATTCAATATTAGCCCTTGTCGTGACGGGTCTCTCCGGAATGAAAATCCCTCCGTCACCATCAAGTTCCTCGCAATGGTTCATCAGATCCAGATAAAGCCGGAGATCTTCAGCCCCTTCCCTGCCCAGGCAGAGGATATTCATTCCGATGATAATCGGGACACCTTCCTGAACTTCAAACTCGATACCGGCGCTGATCTGTTTCCCGTCCAGAAAGGTTCCGTTTTTGCTTTGCAAATCCACGACAAAATATTTGGCAGCTTTACGCAGGATCTTCAGGTGGTTACGGGAAATAGAATGATCGTTTATTCTGATGTCATTTTCAGGTCCACGTCCAATGGAAGTGGAATCGCCGATAAGATCAAAAGAGTGGCCCCTGTCCGGTCCGTCGATGATGTAGAGTTTTGTCATGTGTCCATCTGTCTAATAAGAAAGTCGGTATGATTTTAGATTTTTGAAAAACCTTAGTCAAATTCATGGATACCGCGGTCAAGCCGCGGTATGACTAATATAGTTCTCGGCTACGGAACAATAACTTGTCATTTTTTATTTTCTGCCCGTCATTCCGCGGCTTGACCGCGGAATCCACATGTTTGGGTTTTGAAAAAA
>JAFGDF010000247.1 GCA_016932235.1 Deltaproteobacteria bacterium
ATGAAATATCAGTTAATAACTTTTTAGGAGCATGTCGGACAAAGTCCGACATGCTCCTATGCCGTTCAAATACCCCCTTGGAGGATGTCTGATAACCTGATCAATATGTCATGATCGTTTACGTTTTCATAATGAGCATTTACTATACCCCCCATTCTAATGTTGATGCTGGTTAGATGATCAGAATTTTTTAGGAGTAAGAAAAATTTCTCATACTCATCATCATATCGTTATCGAAGGACCCATAGGCGTCGGCAAGACCAGTCTTGCCATAATGCTTGCGGAAAAGATTAACGGGCAGGTCATGCTGGAGCATACCGGGGAAAACCCTTTCCTTTCAAAATTTTATCAAAATCCAGAAAAATATCGCTTTCAAACCCAGATCTTTTTCCTTCTTAAACGCTATCAACACGCCCTTGAAATGGAGCAGATTGATCTCTTCAGGAGCGTTATGATCTCTGACTACCTGTTTGAAAAGGACAGGGTCTTTGCCCGTAATAATTTGGATGATAAAGAATTCTGGCTTTATGAACAGCTTTTTCACCTCCTGAAAAAGAACCTGACTCCTCCTGATCTGGTTGTCTTCCTACAGGCCAGGACTGACGTCCTCATTCAAAGAATAAAAAAAAGAGGCAAAGATTATGAAAAAGCAATAAGTTATAGATATCTTGATGAAATTAACCAGGCGTTTAACGATTTCTTCTTCCATTATAATGATTCCCCCATACTCGTTGTAGATGCCTCAAATATAGATTTTGTTCATGTACCTGAGGATTTTCAAGACCTTGTCAGCCACATCAGGTCCATCAGATCCGGGGTTCATTACTACCGCCCTATCAGTTCAAAATAAAAAAACTTTTGATAAATATAATTTTTCTGCTATTATATCAAGAAATCTTGATATTTTGATATGGAAACTCTAATCTATATAAAGGCCGTGGCAGATATTACCAGGCTGAGGTTGCTCAGCATTCTCCTTTCTTTTGAACTAAGTGTGAATGAAATTGTCACACTCCTGGAGATGGGGCAATCCAGGATCTCCCGTCACTTAAAGATCATGACCGATGCCGGATTACTTGAATGCAGGCGGGACGGGACATGGGCGTTCTATTTCGCGGTAGCAAGCGGCCCCGCACGCGAATTTATTGATTCCATCAAATATACTTTCGCAAAGGAGCCGTTGTTTCAGATAGATATCCATCGCACTGAACAGATCATTCAGGCCCGCAAACTTGCAACCATGCGATTTTTCAATGATATCGCGTCAGGATGGGATTTGCTGAAAAAGGAAATATTAGGGGATTTTGATCTGAATGAGGCTATCCTCCAGGAAATGGATCAATGTGACGTGGCAGTTGATATGGGTTGCGGCACCGGGGAATTAATGGAAAAACTGAAATCGGTCGCAAGAAATGTCATAGGAGTCGACAGTTCTTCGAAGATGCTTGAACAGGCCCGGAAGCGTTTCTCGCCAGGCAATGTCAATTTTGACCTTCGCCTCGGAGAGCTTGAGCATCTTCCCCTGAAAAATGGAGAGGCTGATTGCGCGGTTATCTCAATGGTCCTGCATCACCTTTCAACCCCCGAAAAAATCATTTCCGAAATTCGCCGGGTCTTGAGAGAAAAAGGTATATTGATTATCGCGGATTTCGACAAGCATGAGGATGAGGGAATGAGGAAGACATACGGAGACAGATGGCTGGGTTTCAGTGTTGAGGAAATCTCCGGGATGCTGAAAAGAAACGGGATGAATATCGAAAAGATCCGATCCTTTAAGATCCGGAAGAAACTGAACCTCAACCTGATCAAATCAATCATGTCTCCCTCCTTCCATTCAGCCACAAGGGGTGAAATTTAGATGGAAAATATATATCACGTTAAAGAGATGCAGCAAAGGTGCAGGGATATGCGATTCTCAGGAAAGAGAATAGCATTTGTTCCCACAATGGGATTCTTCCATGAAGGGCATCTGGAGTTGATGAGAGTTGGCAGGGAAAAATCTGATATCTTGGTGGTAAGCATATTCGTAAATCCCACCCAATTCGCTCCTACGGAGGATTTCGATGAATATCCCAGGGACACTGAAGGAGACCTGGCAAAGGCTGAAAAGGTCGGAGCGGATATTGTTTTTATGCCCGATTGCGAAGAGATGTACCCCGATAGTTTTCAGACAACCATTTCAATTGAAAAAGTTACAAAATATCTATGCGGCCTGTCACGGCCTCATTTTTTCGGCGGGGTTGCCACAGTAGTCGCAAAGTTATTCAATATTGTTATGCCTTCTCTTGCAATATTCGGGCAGAAGGACTTCCAGCAGCTGACCGTTGTCCGGCGGATGGTTAAGGATCTCAATATGGATATCGATATCGTGGGTGTTCCTATTGTCAGGGAGTCAGACGGCCTTGCCATGAGTTCCCGGAACAAATACCTCGGCCGTGAAGAGCGCAGATCGGCCCTGAGCCTGAAAGAATCCATCGACAGGGCCGTGAAAATGGTGGAAGAGGGCGAAAGAAAGTCCGAGAACATAATATCCGCAATTCGGAGCCTGATCTTGAGCTACCCATATACCGAGATTGATTATGTCAATATCTGTGATCCGATAACCATGGAGGACAGGGATTCTATTGAGGGCGAAAGGCTGCTTGCGCTAGCCGTGAAAGTTGGAAAGACAAGGCTGATCGATAACACCATATTACAAGAAAAACAAAATATTATCAGCAGC
Source organism: Deltaproteobacteria bacterium (assembly GCA_016932235.1). The sequence continues at coordinate 2,723 of JAFGDF010000247.1, forward strand.
AGATAGGACAAAGTCCGACAGGCTGCCGGAAGGAGAGCGTTATGAAACAAGGATCATTTCTTTTTACATCCGAATCTGTGACAGAGGGACATCCCGATAAAATCGCCGACCAAATCTCAGATCATATCCTGGACAAGTTGATCGAACAGGATAAACTTTCAAGGGTGGCCTGCGAGACACTCGTAACCACGGGAATGGCGATAATCGCGGGCGAAATCACCACAAAGGCGTATGTGGATATACCGGAAGTTGTGCGGGATACTATCAAAGACATTGGGTACAAAAATTCATCCATGGGCTTTGACTATGAAACATGCGCGGTTCTTTCCACTATTGATAAGCAGTCTCCTGATATCGCCATTGGCGTTAACGGCAAAGGGCTTTTCAAGGAACAGGGAGCAGGTGACCAGGGATTGATGTTCGGATATGCCTGTAACGACACGCAAACTTTTATGCCTATGCCCATCTTTCTTGCGCATGGCCTTACCCAGCGGCTTACACATGTCCGAAAATCAGGCAAACTGGCCTGGTTGAGGCCGGACGGTAAATCGCAGGTGACAGTCGAATATATCGAAGGAAAACCCACAATTGTTCATACCGTTGTTATCGCCGCCCAGCATAGCCCTGACGTGGATTACGATACCCTTAAAGAATCCATCATTGAAGAAGTTATTAAAAAAGTGATCCCTGAGGAGATGCTGACGGAGAATACCCAGTTTTTTATTAACACGACCGGAAGATTTGTAGTAGGAGGCCCGCTTGGTGACTGCGGTTTGACCGGAAGGAAGATCATCATGGATACTTATGGCGGTTTTGGTTACCATGGGGGTGGAGCTTTTTCTGGAAAAGATCCTTCCAAGGTTGACAGAAGCGCCTCATACATGTGCCGTTACATTGCAAAAAATATCGTGGCCGCGGGCCTTGCTGAGAAATGTGAAATCCAGGTGGCCTATACAATCGGGAGGGCTCAACCGGTTTCCGTTCTTGTGGGCGCTTACAGTACTGGAATAATACCGAGCACTGAGTTGACTGAAATCGTGAAAAAGGAATTTGATCTGAGGCCCGCGGCAATAATTGAAAAACTCGATTTGCTGCGGCCCATTTATAGAAAGACATGCAACTACGGTCATTTCGGTCGCGAACTGCCTGAGTTTACATGGGAAAAGACTGATATGGTTGAAGCGCTCAAGAAAGCGGTAAAGTAAAGAGCTGTATATTATAAAGACGAAAGGTCAAAACATGAAATACGATATTAAGGATATTAATCTTTCAGAGAAAGGCCGTTTGAGAATTGAGTGGGCGCAAATGAGCATGCCTGTGCTCACAAGGATCATGGAGCGTTTCTCGGATGAAAAACCATTACGGGGAATCAGGCTATCCGCCTGCCTGCATGTGACGACTGAAACGGCCGCGCTGGTAAAAACCCTCAAGGCAGGGGGAGCAGACGTTGTTCTCTGTGCTTCAAATCCGCTTTCAACCCAGGATGACGTGGCGGCGTCCCTTGTGGCACATGACCATATCCCTGTTTACGCCATAAAGGGTGAGGACCATGCCCAGTATTACAGTCATATACTCTCAGCCCTGAAACATAATCCTCATATCACTATGGATGATGGTGCGGATCTTGTAAGCTCACTCCATTTCATAGCCCTGAACAAATGGGCTGAGCTTGAACCTTCTGTCAGCACCTGGGGGAAAAATCTTTCCGAGAAAGAAAGGAGTGAATTCCTTTCTAACGTCGTGGGAGGTACGGAGGAGACGACAACGGGGGTCATAAGGCTCAGGAGCATGGAGAAAGACAAAGTGCTTCAATTTCCCGTTATATCCGTTAATGACGCAGATACAAAACATCTTTTTGATAATCGCTACGGGACAGGTCAGAGCACCGTTGACGGAATAATAAGGGCAACAAACAGGCTGCTTTCAGGAAGCATCTTCATAGTAAGCGGATATGGATGGTGCGGAAGAGGTGTGGCAAACCGTGCGAAAGGACATGGCGCGCATGTGATAGTGTGTGAAGTGGATCCCCTGCGCGCTCTCGAAGCGGTTATGGACGGATTCCAGGTAATGCCCATAGAAAAGGCAGCTCCTGTCGGAAATTTTTTCTGCACTTTGACCGGTGATATCAATGTAATACGGGCGGAACATTTCAAAGCAATGAAGGACGGTGCCATTGTTTCCAATTCCGGTCATTTTGATGTGGAGCTTGACCTTCCCGGCCTTGCCGAAACTTCAGTGAGCCGTAGACATATAAGGGATTTTGTGGAGGAGTTCAGCCTTAAGAACGGGCGAAGAATCTATGTGCTTGCGGAGGGCAGATTGATCAACCTTGCCGCGGCGGAAGGACACCCTTCCAGCGTCATGGACATGAGCTTTGCCAACCAGGCCCTTTCCGCGGAATATATGGTTATGGCTCATAAAGAGCTTGAAAAAAGAGTATATCCGGTTCCTTCTCACATAGATAAGGAGATTGCCAGGCTGAAACTCGAATCAATGGGTATTGAGATAGACCGGCTCACTCCTGAACAGGAGAAATATCTCTCGTCATGGGAGATGGGGACGTAAATATGCAGGTTTAAGGTTCAAGGTATAAGGAAAAAACAGTAAATACAATAATATTTTTTCATTCAAATTCCCTTGAATCCCTCCTAACCTCCCTTTGGCAAAGGGACTTAATATCCCCCCTTTTTAAAGGGGGGCAGGACGCTGTCTGACAACGCCCATCTGCTGCGTTACCCTCATTCCTTGCCCTGTTCAATTCTCGCTGCGCGAGACGGCAAAGCCGATTGAACAGGGTGAATCATTGCGACGTATTTCTATGTACGCCTCATTCCTCGGGATTTCTTCGCTCCCAAAGGGCGCTCAGTTCCCACCCCTCCGGGGCGGGTTCCCGGTTTCGGA
>JAFGDF010000248.1 GCA_016932235.1 Deltaproteobacteria bacterium
ATATAATACATAATTAATATAATTTATATTAATTCATAGATTATTAGATATTTTATTTGTGGCAATCAGAACACATAAGATGTAACAATTTTACCACATCGAATGAACCTCAAATTATTTCATTGACAAAATCTCAGTTTTTAATAAATTAATGGGCCACTGGCGGTGTAGCTCAGACGGTCAGAGCATGCGGCTCATATCCGCAGAGTCACTGGTTCGAGTCCAGTCACCGCCACCATGACCATGCAGAGATAAAATCCCTATATTGACTTTCCTTTGATAGGTTTTATTTTAAAAGGTAATATTTTTTAGGAGATCTTTATATGATCTCGAGATTTTTTAAAGAAAACGGGATGATAACTCTTGCGGAAGCACTTGATATCGCAGAAGACAGGATAGGTAACTACTATAAATTTTCTCTTGGGCAATGGAAAAGGCACCGTTACGATATTAAAACCCAAGAATTTTTGACAGAAGATGAGATAACCAAATTTGCATTTGCATTGCTTAACAAATGTACAAATATTACCGATGTGTTTGAATCAAAAACAAAGCAGAAGGATTTTTATTTTATCTGTCTCCAGGATACTCAGATCCTTAATGCGGTGAAAAGAGACAAAAATCTCAGACTCTTACCTCTTCTTGTATATATTTTCACACATGAACTGGTACATATTGTGAGGTTTAGTAGCTATTTTCAAAGATATGAGGCACCGGTAGAAGATCGGGAAGAAGAGGAAAAAATAGTGCATGCGATCACTTATGAGATACTTAAAAAGATTTCCCTTCCGAAACTTGATTATATACTGGAATCATATCAAGGACATAGGATCTGCGCTCTAGGGGCGGGTTAAACCACTAAACAAAGAGGTGAATATAAAATGCCGGTTTACGAATATGAATGTTCAAAATGCAGAAGGATTGAAGAAATCTTTCAGCGAATAACTGATCCCCCAATCGATAAATGCAGCCATTGTAATGGTAAAATGCGAAAACTTATCTCACAGAGCAGTTTCCATTTAAAAGGATCCGGCTGGTATGTAACTGATTATTGTTCAAAAAGCGGCGGATATGACGGAAAAACATCAAACACTGGCAAAGGTTCAGAGGATTCAAAATCTCCCAGTGTAAAAACAGATGCGGAGAAAAAAGCCAAACCTGCTGGCGAAAAGAAAGCCAAGGAAAAAGATTAAATAATGAAAAATTTTAACACAGGACGTGTTCAGGATAAGTTAATCAACAGGCTGGAAAGGCAGGAAAAGCAGCAGTCGTTTCAGAGAGATAAATTTTTCAGATATAAACTTACAGAGATGCAGGCAGCCTTAACCCAGGCTCTGCTGATGGATGAAATCATAGAAACCGAAAACCCGACCATAGTCTCCGACCTAATGCTTAAAGGCTTGAAAAAATTACAAAAAACAAATGAGTTTGATTACAAATATTTTACTGCGCCTATCCGTGAATTGGTACCTAGCCCAAATCAGATCTCCCTGTATATGACCCAATATATACTTGAGGTCGTTATTAATGCCCCGGGGATTATCGAAATCTATGGCACGGACCTTGACATTTATAAAGTCGTTAACAAAGTGATAGTCAATATAAATCAAAAATTTGAAAGAACGGAAAAAAAGATCATCGAGCAATTGTCCCATAACAAATCTCTGATCCCAGGTTCTAGGGACTATGACATAGCGCTGGATCAGCTCTTTAATAAAGCCATGGGCGAACCACATGAGTAGTTAAAACCCATGATGTTTGACACTTCACTCAAAATACTGCCCTTCCATATCAATGTGACCATTATCAATAGATTGGCAATTTCAGGATAGGCACTAACTAAAATCTTATTTATAATTGAAGAAAGGAATAATTAATGCCTGAAAAAATCGCATTTCTATTTCCGGGACAGGGCTCGCAATATATTGGCATGTGTAAGGATCTGGCGGAAGAATACCCTGAAGTTATGGAAATATTTAGACTTTCTGATGATATCTGTAATAAACCAATCTCAAGACTCTGTTTTGAAGGCCCGATGGATGAATTAACCCTGACAGTAAACCTTCAACCGGCTATCACGGCAGCAAGCCTGGCCTGTTTCGTAGCATTGTCTAAAAATGGGCTCCAGGCCTTCTTATCAGCGGGACATAGCCTGGGCGAGTATTCGGCCCTGGTTTCTGCCGGCGCGATATCCATTTCCGACGCCATCAGTCTTGTCAATAAACGGGGTGAACTCATGCACCGTGAATGCCGTTTGCATCCTGGAGCGATGTCCGCTGTTATGGGAATGAATATCCATGAAGTTGCTGAAATCGTAAAACTGGCCGAACAAAGAGGAATCATTTCAGTGGCCAACCATAACACCGCTGAACAGATCGTAATTACGGGTGAAAAAGATCCGATTGATTATGCCGGAGAATTAGTTAAAGAAAGAGGGAAAAAGGCGATACCGCTTAAGGTCAGCGGGGCATGGCATTGCGCCTTAATGAAGGATGCCGTCGATGATTTTAGAGAATTTATTGAGTCAGCGATCTTCTCATCTCCAAAAGCCGGTATGTTGTTTAACGCTACAGCGGAAAAAGAGCATAATCCTGAGAGGATTAAAGATATCATGGCCCAGCAGCTTGTAAACCCGGTAAAATGGTATGACATCATCGTGAAAATGATAGATTACGGCGTGGACACTTTTGTGGAGGTAGGCCCCAAAAAAGTACTTTCAGGGCTGGTGAAGAAGATTTTACCTCAGGACACTGAAGCCGTGATTTACAACGTCGAGGATAAGCAAAGTTTACAAAGATTTTTAAACAGATGAGATGCCAAAGCCCGTTTTTTATTACCCGTCTCCACTTATTTCTTAATGCCATATTTTGACAATGGGACGGCTGCTCAGGATGTTGAGAATTTCCATCAGACATGTGCTTCGAGCATGTTTTTCCTTCGACCCCAGCATGTAATTGTTGCCCCGCTCCACATCTCTATTTTGTGTAGCCATGAGCAGTGATGCCTTTCATAAATATTTTGCCGCATCCTGAAATGCTTTGAGTTTTAGCTGGATTATAAGATTTTCGGCTATTCTTTTCTATTGCGTATTTAAAAGTTCTCCACGAAGCTAAGCGGTTATGCCAGGCCTCCGGCTCGGAGAGCCTGTGCCTCGGAGAGCGGGCGAATACCTTTTCAGGTCGTTCTACCTTGATCCTTCGTTGCAGCGACTGAGATGGTTTGCCGCCCGCCTCGTAAGGCAGTATGCGTAAAAACTGGCCAGGAACGAGTTCGCTCGCAAAAAGGGCTCCCCATGCCGGAAACGCTTTGCTTGACAAACCCTCTGAGGCAGGTAAAATCTATAGAAAATTATTTTACTTTTAAAAAAGGAGGAAATTCGAAGATGACTGAAAAATCACGCGAGGAACGCAAAGTCAAGGTAATCGAGGTTCTGAATGAGGCCAGAGGAATGGAACTCCATGCAATCTATCAGTACATGAACCAGCATTATGGGCTGGATGATATGGATTATGGCGAACTGGCCAAGAATATAAAGTTGATCGCCATCGATGAAATGCGACATGCGGAGATGTTTGCTGAAAGAATTAAGGAACTGGGCGGCGAGCCAACATCTGAACCGTCAGATCAGGTCCAGAAGGGTCAGAAGCCTGAACAGATTTTTGACCATGATTCAGGTCTTGAAGACGATACCATCGACAAGTACAATCAATTTTTGTTGGTGTGCAGAGAAAATGGAGACAGTACAACTATGAAACTCTTTGAGCAAATCATTGATGAAGAAAAAGAGCATCTGAATTATTTTGATAACGTAAGTGATCATATCAAGGAGCTGGGTTCAGCGTATCTTGCCCGCATTGCAGGCACACCTTCGAGTACAGGAGGATACTCAAAGGGTTTTATCATGGCCCAGGGTGGTGCCGAATAGAACATGCGCTTGATATCAGAAAGGATCGTATCGGGAGCATATTGGGAAAAACCATAGCCGGATAGTTAAACGGTAAGCAGATCAAGAAACCAACCGGGGTAAGGGATATATCGCTGCACTGTTCGATTGGAGTGATGGCAAGATATTTCAGGTCCTGCCTAAAGCCTATTTCATTGCAAAGATTTCTCTTCGCATGAGAGGGGCCGATCAGGCCAGAGGGATTGTCCCTCTGATTTCTTTATTACCTTTAATAGGTGTCCCCTGAAATTATAAGGAACTTTCATATTCGTTCCCTATCTAGAAGATACCGCTTCAATGTCAACCCGCCGCCGAAACCGCCGATTCCACTTGCGGCTACAACCCTGTGACATGGAAAGATAATCGGAAGAGGATTCCTGTGCATCACCTGTCCGATAGCCCTCGCCCCGCCCGGTTTTCCTGCCATCAAAGCCACTTCGCCGTAGGTTCTCGTCTCCCCAAAAGGTATTTTGGCTATCATTTTCCAGACCTTCATCTGGAATTCCGTGCCCGAAATATCGAGTGGTAGTACCTCACTGACCTTTTTACCCTGCAGCGCGCCCTTGACCGCCAATATAAGATCGGCATTTATCCCCTCATCGGGCATAATCCTGCTTTGGGGAAATTTAGCATGAAAATACTCGCTGCAATCAGGTTTTTCATCAAGAATAACCCCTAAGCCAACCGCGCCTTTTCTCGATGAAGCGATAAGCATCGTTAATCTTTCAAAAGAGAAACTCCAGCAAAAGATCTCTTCAGGAAAGTCTTTCCTTGCCATGTGTCCCTCTCCTCAAGCCTTTTCTTAATAAGTTTCAGGTTCCCGGCCTTATCAAGGGCATATTCAGGCGCCAATAGTTCACTTTTTAAAGGAGGATCTCCTGTCAGCCTCTGTATAACCATGTCTGGAGGAAGAATTTCAAGGAAATCAACCACCGCTTCAACAAATTCCTCTCTCTGAAGGCACCGAACCTTTCCATTTTTATACATGGTCGCAATAGTGGTACCTTTACTGACATACAGAAGATGTATCTTTATGCCTGTTAGCGGTAGCCCTGAAACATATCGGGCCGTCTCCATCATCATTTCATGGGTTTCCCCGGGCAATCCCAGTATGACGTGCGCGCAGGTGTTAATCCCCAATTCATGAGATTTGGTAACACTTCGCTCAAAGCAGGCGACATTATGTCCCCTCCCTATAGCGGCCAGGGTTGGCTCATGCGCTGACTGGAGACCGAACTCCACCCACACGAGATAATCATCCTTATATGATCCAATCAACCTCAGGACACTCTCATCTGCGCAGTCGGGCCTTGTGCCGATGGAAAGCCCTACCATTCCATCATATCTCAATGCCTGATCGTATAACTGCCTGAGTTTTATTACAGGGCCATAAGTATTTGTAAATGACTGGAAATACGCTATAAATTTTCGCGCCCCATATCTCTTTTTCGCAAATTCGATCCCCTCTTTTATCTGCTGATCGATTGATAGGCCCCGCTCCACCATGGCACCCGTGCCAGAGCCCCTTTTGTCGCAGAATATACACCCCCTATCGGAAATTTTACCATCACGATTCGGGCAACCTAATCCGGCATCTATTGCAATCTTCTGGACGCGTTCACCGAATATCTCCCTCAAATAACTGTTATAATCGCGATATCTCTTCAAATTATGATTTCCGTGGCCTGCAGTTCTGTTTACGATGGTACATGAAAAGGGACTGCCTGATCAAGCAATTTAATAAATCCCTTATTTATAAACAAAATGCCGGCATCTGGGGTCTAATAACAAAATATTTAACACGAAAATAAGTTTATATATATCTGCATGAAATTCAGCGTTATCTCTAAAGATCGCGGTATGGGGAGCTCTTTTACGAGCGAACTCG